>JABEUK010000211.1 GCA_013044425.1 Thermoplasmata archaeon
ATGCGCAGCACCTGTTCGCCACGGACCTCGACCCCGCGCGGGGCCGTCAGATGCCCTGCCACCCCAGCGCTCGGGACGTCCACTACGTGTCGATGTCCTCGGTGATCGGCACTCAGATCACCCACGCGGTCGGGATCGCCGCCGGACTGCGCGCGCGCAACGATCCCGGGGTAGCGCTCGGCTTCTTCGGAGATGGAGCGACGAGCGCGAACGACTTCCACGCCGCCCTCAACTTTGCGGCCGTCTACCGCCTCCCGGTCGTTTTCGGCTGCGCGAACAACCAATGGGCGATCTCCGTACCCGTCGAGCAGCAGACCCGGTCGGCGACCCTCGCCGCGAAAGGCACGGCCTACGGGATCCCGGGCGAGAGGATCGATGGCACCGATTTCTTCCGCTCCTACGCCGCGCTCCGGGACGCGATCGCCCGGGCCCGGTCCGGGAACGGACCGACCCTCATCGAGTTCCAGGTCTACCGAATGACGCCCCATTCCAGTTCGGACGATCCCACGCGCTACCAGCCCCGGGACTGGGGCGCTCGAGCCGCGGCCCACGATCCGGTCCTCCGGCTCGAACACTGGCTTCGGAAGAACGGACAGCTCGACCCGGAGCTCGAGGGGCAGATCCGGACCGAGGCGGAGCGTCAGGTGCGCGAGGCGGTGGCCCGGGCGGAAGCGGCGCCTCCCCCGCAGCCCGGGTCGCTCACCGAAGACGTTTTTGTCGACTCTCGGCCCTTCGTTCCCGAACGGGGTGAGTAACGCAGATGGCCGGAACCTACGCGCGCGCGACCCAGGTCCTCGTGATCGGCGGCGGCCCCGCGGGATACATGGCCGCGATCCGAGCGGGACAGCTAGGCCTGAAAGTCCTCTTGGTGGAGCGCCAGTTCCTCGGCGGCGAATGCCTCAATCGGGGGTGCATCCCATCGAAGGCGCTGATCCATGCGTCGGAACTGTACCACCGATTGGTCACGGAAGGCCCCGAGATCGGGGTGACGGCCGGATCGGCCCAGTTCGATCTCACGGCCGCGATGCGCTGGAAAGATTCGGTCGTCGCCAAGGAACGTCAGGGCGTCGCCACCTTGCTCAAGGCGGCCGGTGTCAGCGTCCTCTTCGGCGAGGCCAGGTTCACCGGCCCGAGGTCGGCGGAGTTCCGGGCGCCGGACGGCGGATCCGAGCGGATCGATTTCGACAGCGCGATCATCGCCACCGGCGCCATCCCGATCACGATCCCGGGCTTCGAAACCGACGGCCATCGTGTCATCAACTCCTGGGAATTGCTCTCGCTGAGCCAGTTGCCGAAGTCGCTCCTCGTCCTGGGGGGAGGGGTCAGCGGCTGCGAGCTCGGCGAGTTCATGGCCCGGGTCGGGGTCTCCGTCACGATCGTGGAGCTGATGCCCCAGATCCTCCCCGGCCTCGACTCTGATCTCGCCCGGGAGCTCTCCAAGACCCTCGAGAAGTGGGGCGTTGGCGTGCGGACCTCTACCAAGGCGGTTCAGCTCGACCGGTCCGGCCCGGCGCTCGCACTGACGGTCGAGGGAGCGAACGGTCGCGAGACGCTGAGCGCCGAGACGCTGTTCGTGACGATCGGCAAGCGGGCCGACAGCGCGCACCTCGGCCTCGAGGAGGCCGGCGTGCAGTTCGACCCCAAGAGTGGGTTCATCGCCGTCACCGATCGCATGCAGACCAACGTCCCCCACATCTACGCGGCCGGAGACGTCTGCCGGGCTCCGATGCTGGCCCACAAGGCCTACCGCGAAGGGATCGTGGCGGCGGAGGTGATCGCGGGCCGGACGACCCGATTCGACTTCCAAACGATCCCGTCGGTCGTCTTCACGACGCCCGAGCTTGCATCGGTCGGGCTGACCCTCGCCGGGGCCGAGAAGCAGGGCTTCTCGGCCCGAGAGGCGCGCTTTCCGTTCGCGGCCCTGGGCCGTGCGCACGCGAACCATGCGACCGACGGTTGGCTCAAGGTCGTCGGGGACGACTCCACCGGTGCGTTCCTCGGGGGCCATGCCGCGGGGACCGCGGCGGGAGAGTACGCCGCCGAGTTCGCGCTCGCGATCGAGATGGGCGCGACGATGCGCGATCTCGCGCAAACGATCCATCCCCACCCCACGTTCGCCGAATCGATCGCGGAGGCGGCGCTCCTGTGGCTGGGCGAGCCGATGCACGTCGCCCGGAGAACAAGCGATGCTCGCCCACGTTGACTGGGGACGCCGGGAGTACCCGGCGTCGCTCGAAGCGATGCGCCGCCTCCGGGCGGAACGCCGACGTGGGACGATCGGTGATACGCTCATCCTCGTCGAGCATCCGCCCGTGGTCACCGTCGGTGTCGAGGGGGACGACGGCGAGGCGAACACCTCCGGACTTCCCGTGATCCAGGTGGAACGGGGCGGTAAGAGCACCTATCACGGCCCCGGCCAGCTCGTGGGATACCCGATCGTGGACCTCGACGCGCGCGGCCGCGACGTGCGACGCTTCGTCCACCAACTGGAGGAGATGCTGGTGCACAGCGTCGCCGAGTTCGGGATCGTCGCCGGTCACGTCTCGGGCCGGCGCGGCGTGTGGGTCGACGCGGAGCGGAAGATCGCCTCGATCGGCATCGCCGTGGAGCAGTGGGTCACGTTCCACGGGTTCGCTCTGAACGTCGACATCGACCTCGCCCCGTTCTCGATGTTCCATCCCTGTGGCTTCGAGGGTCGCATCATGACCTCGATCGCGCGGGAGACCGGCCGGCCCGTGCGCATCGAGGAGGCGAAGGGACCGGTCCTTCGGGCCTGGACGGCCGCCTTCGGCGCGGGAGGGACGGCCACGGAAGCTGGGAACCCAGCGGCGGCCCCGAGCGCATGACCGCCCCGGACGGCCGGCCTCTCCTCCTCCTCGTGGGAGGTGGAGGTGGTCTGGTGGGACGTTCGGTGCTTATGGAGTTCCAGGCGGACTGGTCGATCCGCTCCGTTCACCGTCACCCCGTCCCGGGGGAGCAGCACGGAGGTGTGGAGTGGATCGCTGCGGATGCCGCAAGCCTCGAGAACTGGGATCCGCTCCTCAAGGACGTCGATCTCGTCCTCACCCTCGCGTGGTACCGGCCCGGCCACGATCGCCGATTCGCGCCGCTCACTCGCGGACTGCTGCGGCTCTTGGACGCCGCGAGCCGCTGCGGGAGCCCGCGATTCGCCCACCTCAGCGTTCCGGACGCGCCCGCCGACCTCGAGCAGGGCTTGCCCTACCTCGCCCTGCGGCGCCGCTTCGATCGCGCGCTCGAACGGAGCGGGATCTCCCACGTGATCGTGCGGCCGACGATGCTCTTCGGCCCCGGCGACCGTCTCCTCACGGTGATGCTTCGCCAGATGCGGCGCTACCGGTTCTTCCCCCTCTTCGGCAATGGCGAGTACCATGTGAGCCCACTGTCCGTGCGCGACCTGGCCCGCATCCTGCGGACGGAGGTCGGCCGCCCGGGAAGCCGCAACATCCTCGCGGGCGGACCCCGCCGCTGGCGATACCGGGACCTCACGGATCGCATGTTCGCGGCACTCGGCCAGCGACCTCGATACTGGCACCTCTCTCCTCGGAACTCCATGCGGCTCGCCTCCACGATCGAACGGCTCGGCTTCTCGTTGATCTATCGGTACGAGGTCGAGTGGCTGCTCGCCGACATGCTCGGCCTGCCTCCGTACACGGGCCTGGACCTGCCCCTCGCCGATGTCGAGCCGTTCATCGGGGCCGAAGGAGCCCGAATGCGCGCTCGCCCAGCGGCCCTCGCCTAGCCGGAGCCGGCCCTACCGGCCGGTGCTCCCCTCGGAGTACGGCATCATGTCGGCACCTGCACGGGGTAGCGAGAATGGCCCGGTCTTCGATACGGTGAACGCGCTCGCCGACCGAGAGGGCGAGCTGGAGATACGGCTAGACGGAACCCGGCGCATCCGACTGCGCATGCGCGATCCGAGCGAGGAGGAGAAGCACCCCCACTCCGATCGCTCGAACCGGCGCCCGAAGGCCTTGGCCCCCGCCGGAAGTCCGGAGCCGCACGCCCGCGCGATCCGTCCGGATCGGCGATCCCTACGCCATGCCCGGGGCGAAGACGTTCAGGAAGTAGCCCGCGAGGAAGCCGGCCGCGCCGGCTCCGAGCCCGATCAGCAGCATGCGAATGCCGCTCTCCCATACCGATCCGACGGTCGTGCGCGCCTCGTACCAGCCGACGAGGAAGAGGACGACCGCGCTCAGCGCGATCGCGATGATCCCGGCGTCCATGATCGATAGCTCGACCCCGAAGAGGAACGGAAGGAGGGGGATGATCGAACCGACGAGCGTGGCGAGGAAGACCACGGAGGCGCTGCGGCCCGGCTGGCTCTCGTGGACCGGCGAGAGATGGAGCTCGAACGCCATCATGAGGTCGAGCATCATCTTCGGCTTCGCGAGGATCTGATCGAGCATCGACTCGACCTCGTCGCCTTCGAAGTCCCAGTCGCGGAGGATCTCCCGGATCTCTTGCTTCTCCATGGCGGGGACATGTTCCATCTCCCAGACCTCGCGCTGACGCTCGGCGAGGTAGAGCTGGCGGCGCGCTCGCGTCGAGGTGTACGCGACCGCGCCCATCGAGACCGATTCGGCCGCCAGCGCGGCCGCGGCCGCGACGACGATGATGAACCGACCCTGACCGGTGGCGGCGAGCCCCAGAACGATCCCGAGAACATTGACGAGCCCATCCTGGCTCCCGAGGATGAAATCGGAGAGAAAGCCCGGCTCGGCGTGGGTCTCGCGTACCGGGCTCCCCGAGGGGGTCGTGGCCATCGTGCGCCGCAGCACCCGCGGTGGTTAAGGGATTGACGGCTCAGGGCCGGGCGGGAGCCGCCAAACGGGCCCGGTGCCGGAGGAGGAAACGAGTGAGCTCCGCCGGCCGCATGACCCCGACCGGAGTGACGAACCCCGTGACGTACTTCGCCGGGGTGATGTCGAAGGCCGGATTGCGGGCGTGGCTCCTTTTCGGGGCGATCCGCTGGGTCCCGAGATCGAGCACCTCGGCCTCGGCCCGCTCCTCCACGGGGATGGTCGTACCGTCCTTCCGGCCCACGTCGAACGTGCTCCACGGCGCCGCCACGTAGAAGGGTACGCCGTTCTCGTGAGCGAGGACGGCCTTCTCGTACGTCCCGATCTTGTTCGCGAAGTCGCCGTTGCGGGCGACCCGGTCGGCGCCGACGATGACCGCGTCGACGTCCCCGTTGTGCAAGTAGTACCCCGCGGCATTGTCCGCGATGACCGCGTGGGGGATTCTCTCCTGGTCGAGCTCCCACGCGGTGAGGCGAGAACCCTGCAGAAGCGGTCGGGTCTCGTCCACCCAGACGAAGAGGCGCACCCCTCGGTCGCGGGCGACGCGGATCGGCGCGAGGGCGGTGCCCCACTCCACCGTAGCGAGCGCCCCGGCGTTGCAGTGCGTGAGCACCTTGTTGGCCTGGCGGAAGAGCGGGGCTCCCGCCTCGCCGATCTTCCGGCACTCGCCGACGACCCGGGCGCAGTACGCCAGCGCGGCGGCCTCGGGGTCGTCGCCGCGGGTCCATGCGTTTCGCACGACCTCGATCCCGACGAAGAGGTCGTAGGCCGTCGGCCGAGTGGCGCGCAACAGCACGGCCGCCCGCGTGGGCGTCATCCCGCGTTGTCTCGAGGCGAGCGCCATCCCGTAGGCCGCGGCCACGCCGATGGCCGGTGCGCCCCGAACCACCATCGTTCGGATCGCCTCGGCGGTACCCTGGACCGTCCGCAGATGACGAACGATGAGGTGGGCGGGCAGGCGGCGCTGATCGATGAGGTGGAGCGTGTGGCGGTCGTACCAAAGAGCGCGCACCGTCATCGGCTCACGCCTCGAAGGTGTGCAGGAGGTCGATCCATTCCGGGGAAACGAGCCTCGAGGTCCCTACGGCCTCCGCGAGCGGGATCCCGGTCACGTGGGCCCCCCGGAGGACGGCGACCTCACCGAACCGGCCGGCGAGCGCGAGATCGACCGCCGCGGACCCGAGCCGGGTCGCGAGGATCCGGTCGAAGAGTGTCGGCGCACCGCCGCGCTGGATATGCCCGATCTGAGCGCTGCGCGTCTCGATACCGGTGCTCCGCTCGATGCGGCGTGCCAGTTCGGCCCCCACCCCGCGTTCGCGCAGGAGCTCGTGGCCGAACTCGTCCTTTCCCCCGGTCGATCCCGCCTTCGAGCCGAGGTCGATCCCTTCGCTCACGACCACGAGGGCGTAGCCCCGTGCGTCGCACGCGGCGCGCACGTGGCCGAGCATGCTCTCTTCGCGATACGGCTCTTCGGGCACGAGCGTGACGTCGGCGCCGCCCGCGAGCCCCGTGGCGAGCGCGACCCACCCGGCGTTCCGCCCCATGACCTCGAGCACGATCGCGCGGTGGTGGCTCTCGGCGGTGTCGCGCAGCCGCTCGAGCGCATCGACGGCGACCGACGATGCCGAGTCGAAGCCGAACGTCCAATCGGTCCCCGCGACGTCGTTGTCCATCGTTTTCGGGACACCGATCACGCGGCCCCCGCGCGCGTGCAACGCGTTCGCGGCCCGGAGCGTGTCGTCCCCGCCGATCGCGATGAGGACATCGATACCGTTCGCGCTCAGGGTTTCGAGTACGGCCCGCGTGCCCTCCTCCTGAGAGAAGGGGTTCGTGCGGGAGCTTCCCAGGATCGTGCCACCACGGCCGACGATCCGAGCGACGTCGGCGGGAAGCAGCGGGCGCGCCAGATTGTCGCGCACCCCTTTCCAGCCGTCCAGGAATCCGAGGGTCGAGTGTCCGTGCTGCGCGGAGCGCAGGACGATCGCGCGGATCGCCGCGTTGAGTCCGGGGCAGTCGCCACCCCCCGTGAGGACGCCGAACTTCACGCCGAGACCTCGAGGTATTCTCGTGGAGCGGTGGTGAGGAAGCGGTAGCCGTCCTTCGTGACCACCACGTCGTCCTCGATGCGAACACCGCCGTGCCCGGCGAGGTAGATCCCCGGTTCGATGGTGATGGCCATCCCTTCCTCGATCGGTTCCTCGACCAGCTGGTTCATCCCCCAGCCGTCGTGGACGTTGAGGCCGATGGAGTGGCCAAGCCCGTGCATGAACCTCCCTTTGTACGGGGAGGCATCGATGACCTTCGCCGCCGCGTTGTGGACGTCCTTCCCCGGCACGCCCGGTCGGAGCACGGCGAGCGCGGCCTGCTGGGCCTCCTCGACGAGCTCGTGGACCTTCTTCATCTCGTCATCGCGCTTCCCAAAGTGGAAGGAGCGCGTGATGTCGCTCGCGTACCGGCGGTAGAACGCGCCGAAGTCGCAGACCATCGAGTCGCCGCTCTGGAGCTTGCGGCCGGCGGCGAAGTAGTGGGGCTCCGCGCCGTTCGGCCCGAAGCCGACGATCGTCGAGAAGGATGGGCCGCTCGCCCCGTGCTTCATCATGCGATAGTTCATCTCGGTGGCCAGCGCGAGCTCGGTCATGCCCTCCTGGAGCATCCCCGGGATCTCGCGGGCGACGGCGGAGCCGATGTCGGCGGCCTTCTGAAGGCGCCCGAGCTCCTCGGCGTCCTTCGTGACCCTCGCGCGCTTGATCGCGGTGCTCGCGTCCACCCATCGGGCGGACGGGAACATCTTTTCGAACTTCAGGAACTGCTGGTGGGTCAGTTCCTGGTAGTTCAGGCCCACCGATCCCTTCGAATCGAGCAGCTTGTGCAGGAGCGCGTCGCCTTCCTCGCGGGAGGTCGGCACGTGTACCGTCAGGTGTCGGTCGGTCTTCGCCGCAAGGTGGGCGCTCGTCGCCTCGAGGGGCGAGCTCAGGACGTCGAGGTTCCCGTCCGGATACGCGACCGCGGTCGAGCCTTCGAACAGCCCGCTCGGCACGTCGAAGAGATAGAAGAAACTGCCATCGAGGTGGGGTTCGACCGAGTTCGCCAACAGCAGGGCCTCCGGCTTCGGATCGAGATGCCCGAAGACCTTCTCCACGCGCGCTTTCATCGCCGGACCCACGGAGCCTCTCCGCTTGAAGCTTTTTGGCCGCGTCGGGGGGCACGGGCGGGGC
>JABEUK010000212.1 GCA_013044425.1 Thermoplasmata archaeon
ACGATCCCCACGGCCATGTTGGCGAACGAAGGGTTGCCGGCGAATTTCTTAAAGTCGGCCCACAGCCCCATCGAGCCCCTCGGGCGATCGTCCTCACCACCGGAGCCGACGGCCGGATTATAGAACCTTGGGTGGAGCGCCGGGCACGATCACATCGAGTCGAGCCGTGCGATTCCGAGGAGCTCGAGCGCGTTCCCGAGCGTCTGCCGGGTGGCGGCGACCAGCGCGAGCCGGCTCGGGCGATCCTCTCCCGATGTGAGCACCGGCACGGCGTGGTAGAACCGGTTGAACTGATCGGCGAGCTCGTGCGCGTAGCCCGCGATGGAGTGGACGTGGCCGGTGCGTGCCACCTCGCGAACGACCCGCGGGAAGCGGGCCAAGATCCGGATGAGCGCTTGCTCCTCGACCCCGAGGAGCCGCTCGACCGAGTAGGTGCTCCCGGGGTGCGACTCCTCCGAGCGCTCGAGGATGCTCGTCGCTCGCGCGAACGCGTACTGGATGAACGGGCCGGACCGGCCCTCGAAGGACAGCGCGTCCTCCCACTGGAAGATGACGGGCTTCTCCGGGGCGACCCGGACGATGTGGTAGCGAATGGCACCGGTGGCGACGGCTTCCGCGATCCGTTCGAGCTCGGCGCGGTCGAGGTCGGGTCGCCGCGCCAGGACCTCGGCTCGAGCCCGCTGAACGGCCTCCTCGATGAGCTCGTGCAACCAGACCGCGGTCCCGCCCCGGGTCGACATCCGGCCCCCTCCGGGGACGGTGAGATCCTGGTAGATCACGAACGTTGGGCGTCGCGGCTCGCCGATCTCCGCGAGGAGCGCATCGAGGGTCTTGGAGTGGAGCCGGTGATCCTGCCCGAGAACATCGATCACGCGCTCGAAACGGGCAAACTTGGACAGGTGGTAGGCGATGTCCCGGGTGACGTAGAGGCTGGTGCCATTGGCGCGGGTGTACACGACGGTCGACGATTCCTTCGGGAGCCCGTACGCCGAGACATCGATCGCTCCGGCTCCGTTCGGCTGGCGTGCGGCGTGGGGCGCTCGGTCCAGTCGTTCGATCACCCCGTCGACCGAGCGATCCTGGAGGAACGAGGACTCCCAGACGAATTCGTCGAACCGGATCCCGATACGGCCGAGGGCCGCGAGCATTCCGGCGAGGATCTTCTCGATGAGCTCGCGGTGGAGCGGCGGAGGGTTCCCGGATTCGATCTGCTGGACGAGGGCCGCGACCTCGGCTTGGGCGTCGGCGTGTTCCTTGAGGTAGGCGCTCACGAACGGATACGGGCGTCCCAGCCGGGCGTCCTCGCTCTCGCCCTCCGGGGGGGATGCCGCCGCTCCGACGGCGATCTCGACCGGCCACTGCGTCGGCGGTTTCGACCAGATCCACGTGATCATCGCCGCCTGCCGCCCCAGATCGTCCACGTAGTACTGGGTCGTCAGCGGAGCGCCCGAGGCGCGCAGGACCCGAGCGAGCGTGTCCCCGACGATGCCGTTGCGCACGCGGCCGATGTGCAGCGGGCCGGTGGGGTTTGCGCTCGTGTGCTCGACGCACGTGATCGTGGAGGTCGGTTCTCCATGGCCGTAGCGTTCGGCGCGCGCGAACACTCGGGAAAGCGTCTCGGTCGCCAGGAGCGCCGGGTCCACCCGGAGGTTCACGAAGGCGCCGGTGGAGGAGACCGAGGCGACCCCCGAGATCGGCGAGAGATGTTCGACGAGCGATCCCGCGAACTGCTCGGGAGCTTGCCGGAGGGTCTTCGCGAAGCGATGGGTCGGAAGTGCGACATCGCCTTCCGCGCTCCCGTCCAGGTCGAGCATGGCCCGAAGTGCCTCGGGCGTGGTGGTCGCTCCGGCGTCTCGGCAACCTTGGAGGAGCCCGTCCACGATCCGGTCGAGCAGCGCCGACCAGGGGTCGGGCGAGAGTTCGGTGGTCGGCGGTGACATTGCTTCGCACTCGCGGGGAGAACGCTTTAGCGGAAGGCTCGCCTTAACGATTCTCCATGGCGGGGCTCCTGCTCGTGCGGTACGGCGAGCTCGGCCTCAAATCTCCACCGGTGCGCCGCCAGTTCGAGCGCCAGCTACGCCGCAACGTCCTCGACCAGTTCGTTGCGGAGGGGATCACGGGACGATTGCGCTCCGACCGGGGGCACCTCTACGTGGAGGTCGACGATGCGGTGCGCGCGCTCCGGGTGCTGCGGCGAGTCTTCGGCGTCACCAGCGCAAGCGTGGTGCACGAGGTGCCGACGGAGCGCACCGCGATCCGAGACCGCCTCCTCGAGCTCGCCGACCCACTCCTGACCCCGGGCATCTCCTTCGCCGTGCGGGCGCGTCGGACGGGGAGCCACCCGTTCACCAGCCAGGAGCTCGCTCGAGACCTGGGGGCCGACCTCCTCGATCGGTTCGGCGACCGAGATCTCCAGGTGAACCTGGATCACCCCCAGCTCGAGCTGTTCGTGGAGGTGCGCGGGCCGAGGACCTATCTGTACCTCGGACGAGAATCCGGACCCGGCGGGCTCCCGCTGGGTGTTGCCGGCCACATCGTCGCGCTCGTCGACGGTCCCCGAGGCGCGCTCGGAGCGTACCTCCTGATGAAGCGGGGCTGCCGAGCCGCGATCGTGCAAACCC
>JABEUK010000213.1 GCA_013044425.1 Thermoplasmata archaeon
GGTGCGGGGACCTACGCGCGCTCGAGGCCGTTGGGCGGTGGGCGGCCCGGCACGGGGCGTCCGTGCTCGCGACCCTCCCGCTCCTCCCGGCCTTCCTCGACCGGCCGTATGAACCCAGCCCCTATCGACCGGTGAGCCACCGTTTTTGGAACGAGGTCTACCTCGACCCCACCGAGACCCCGGAGTTCCGTCGGTCGGCTTTCCTTCAACGGCTCGTCCGGACGGGACGATTTCGGAGACGGATCGCTTCGCTCGAACGGCGAGACTACGTCGACTTCCGGTCGGTAGCGCG
Organism: Thermoplasmata archaeon; assembly: GCA_013044425.1. Classification (GTDB taxonomy): domain Archaea; phylum Thermoplasmatota; class Thermoplasmata; order Lutacidiplasmatales; family UBA184; genus Lutacidiplasma. Next base: position 293 of record JABEUK010000213.1, read on the forward strand.
CATCAAGCGGCGGATCGTCGAGAAAATGATCGAGGAGTTTCCCCGAGCTCCCGGCCCGCGTCAGCGGGCCTTCCACCGGTTTGTTGAACGCACCCCGGGCCTCGCCGAGTACGCTCGGCATCGGGCGTCGTTCGAGCCGGAGCCCGCGGCCGGAGAGGTCTACCATCAGTTCGTTCAATGGTTGTTCGACGAACAACTCCGTGGCGTCGCGGCTCGCCTGCGTCGACGGGGTGTCGTCCTCGGGCTCGACCTGCCGGTGGGGACTCACCCCCGCGGATTCGATGCCCGCCAGGACGCGGCGCTCTACGCCCGGAGCGTGAGCATCGGGAGCCCCCCTGACCCGGGGGTACCTCGTGGACAAGATTGGAGCCTCGCTCCCCTCGACCCGGAACGACTGCGCCGTGTCGGGTACCGTCCGATCACCGATGCGCTCCGACACGAATTCTCGGTTGCCGGGCTCGTGCGGATTGACCATATCCTCGGCTTCCATCGCCTTTTCTGGATCCCGGCCGGTCGACCCCCCCGCGACGGGGCGTACGTCCGTTCGGCGACCGACGAGCTCTACCAAGTGGTCCTGGCCGAGGCGACACGAGCGCACGCAATGGTCGTCGGCGAAGACCTCGGCACAGTTCCGCCCGAGGTACGCCCCGAGCTCCGACGTCGGGGGATCCTTGCGATGTACATCGCGGAGCTCGAATGGGACGGGCCGGGGCCGGCCCGACCCATCCCGGCCGCATGCGTCGCGAGTCTCAACACTCACGACCACCTACCGTTCGCGGGCTACTGGGCCGAGCGGGCCCGGGTCGATCGGCCCGCGTCGGTCGGTCTCGGGTTCCCGGCGACGAGCACGCCGATGGGCGACGCGTTTCGGACCGCGACGTTCCGGCTCGCCCGAAGCCCAGCCCGTCTCCTTCTCGTGAACCTCGAGGACCTGGGGGGCGAGGAGCGACCGCAGAACCTGCCGGGCCGGACGGGGCAGAACTTTTCCCGGAGGTTCCGGCTCACCTTGGCGACGCTGCGACGGGATCGCCGAGCAGCCAAACTGCTTAGTACCATCGACGCCCTGCGACGCACAAGGTATGTGCGATGAGACCGTCCCAGGAAGACTCGGAACGGAAGGGGAGGGTCCGACCGAAAGCCGAGGCACCTCCGACCTCCTCGCTCAGTGACCTCGACCTCTACCTCTTCAACGAGGGGACCCATTTCCGCCTGTACGAAAAGCTCGGGGCTCACCCGGCCGGCCCCCATCCTTCCAACGGGACGCGCTTTGCGGTATGGGCTCCCAATGCGGAAGCAGTCAGCGTGATCGGCGAGTGCAACGACTGGACGCCGGGCGCCGACGTGCTTCATCCTCGGGAGCAGTCGGGGATTTTCGAGGGGGTCGTCCCGTCGGCGCGCCCTGGGGAGCTTTTCAAGTTCCAGATCCGGTCGCGGTTCGGCGGCTACGAGGTCGACAAGGCCGACCCGTTCGCGTTCCGGACCGAGCTTCCGCCCGGGACCGCGTCGTACGTCTGGGACCCTCAACACCACTGGCGCGACGCAGAGTGGATGGCGGGGCGCGGGCGTCGGTCCGACCGCGACGCGCCGCTCGCGATTTACGAAGTGCACCTCGGCTCCTGGCGCCGCGTACCGGAAGAGAACCGTTCCCTCTCCTACCGGGAGATTGCCCGCCCCCTCGTCGAGCACGTCACCAACCTCGGGTTCACGCACGTCGAGTTCCTCCCGCTCGCCGAGCACGCGTTCTACGGTTCGTGGGGGTACGAGCCCACCGCCTTCTTCGCCCCGACCGCCCGCTACGGCGAACCCGAAGGGCTGATGGAGCTGATCGACACGCTGCACCACGCGGGCATCGGTGTGATCCTCGACTGGGTCCCTTCCCACTTTCCCGCCGATGGCCACTCGCTGAGCTACTTCGATGGGACGCATCTCTACGAGCACGACGACCCGCGTAAGGGCTGGCATCCGGACTGGCACACCATGCTCTTCAACTACGATCGCAACGAGGTTCGGGCGTTCCTCGGGAGCAGCGCGGTCTTCTGGCTCGACCGCTACCACGCGGACGGGCTCCGGGTGGACGGGGTTGCATCGATGCTGTACCTCGATTACTCGCGGCGCCCGGGAGAGTGGATTCCGAACGTGAACGGTGGCCGCGAGAACCTCGACACCATTCGGTTCCTCCGATGGCTCAACGAGACTGTGTACCGCGTGGTGCCCGGGACCCAGATGTTCGCCGAGGAATCGACGGCCTGGCCCGACGTCTCTCACCCGACCTCCATGGGCGGGCTCGGTTTCGGCTACAAGTGGGACATGGGGTGGATGCAGGACACGCTCCAGTACTTCCGTCATGACCCGATCGACCGAAAGTTTCACCAGGACGACCTTACATTCCGTATGGTTTACGCGTTCACCGAGAACTTCGTCCTCCCCCTTTCGCATGACGAGGTCGTGTACGGCAAGGGCTCGTTGCTCGGCCGAATGCCGGGCGACGACTGGCAGCGGTTCGCGAACCTCCGCCTCCTCCTCGCGTACCAGGCCGCCCAGCCGGGGAAGAAGCTCCTGTTCATGGGAGGAGAGTTCGGCCAACTCCGGGAGTGGAACCACGATGCGAGCCTCGACTGGCATCTCACGAAGGAACCCCCGCACACGGGGGTCATGGAGTGGGTGCGCACGCTCAATCGAATCTACCGGGAGACCCCGGCGCTCCACGAGGGAGATACGGAGCCTGACGGATTCGAGTGGGTCGACCACGCCGACCACACTCAATCGGTCCTCGCGTTCCTCCGGTGGGGCCGCGACCGTACCCGTCCCGTGCTTTCGGTGTTCAACTTCACGCCGGTCCCCCGCGAGGGCTACCGCCTCGGAGCCCCGATCGAGGGGAGGTGGACCGTCCTCGCGAACAGCGACCGGGCGGAGTACGGCGGCAGCGGCGTCGGAATGTCCGGGACGGTCGATACCGAGGGGACTCCAAGCCATGGTCGACCGTTTTCCCTATCGCTCACGCTCCCGCCGCTCGGTGCGCTCTTCCTCCAGGCCCCGAGGTGATGCGATACGAATCCGGAGGTCCCGCTTGGCGCGACATTCGCTACGGACGGAACCGCCCGCTTTCTTCTCTGGGCCCCCGCGGCCCGGTCGGTTCGGCTGGAGCTGGCAGCCCCGAACGCCGCCTCCGTGGCGTTGACGCCGCTCGAAAATGGGTACTTTGGCGGGGTATACGGAAGCGTTCCTCCCGGGGCCCGCTACGGGTTCCGCCTCGACTCCGGCCCGCTCCTCCCCGATCCCGCCTCCCGCTCGCAGCCCGACGGAGTCGAGGGACGTTCGGCCATCGTCGCCCCCGAGCGGTTCTCCTGGACCGACAGGGGGTGGAGGGGCGTGGCGCTCGAGCGGCTCGTCTTCTACGAGCTCCATGTCGGGACGTTCAGTCCGAGGGGGACGTTCGATGGGGTCGTTTCCGAGCTTCCCCGCCTTCGGGAACTCGGCATCTCGGCCGTCGAGCTTCTCCCGATCGCCCAGTTCTCCGGAAGCCGAAACTGGGGGTACGACGGGGTCTACCCGTCCGCGGTCCAGCACTCCTACGGCGGGATTGCGGGGCTCCAGCGACTCGCCGATGCCTGCCACGCCCAAGGGCTCGCCCTGATCGTGGACGTCGTTTACAACCACCTCGGACCGGAAGGCAACCACCTCGCGCAGTTCGGGCCGTACTTCACCGACCGGTACCGGACGCCGTGGGGGACCGCACTCAACTTCGACGGTCCGGGGAGCGACGAGGTCCGGCGGCTCTTCCTCGAGAGCGCGACATGGCTCTGCGAGATGGCGCATCTCGACGGGTTCCGCGTGGACGCCATCCACTCGATTGTCGACCCGACGGCCCGGCCGTTCCTCTCGGAGCTGACGCGCGCAGTCCATGCCGTCGGCCAGCGCACCCGAAGGCCCCGTTGGCTCATCGCCGAGAGTGCACTGAACGACCCCCGGGTCGTCTGGCCCGAGGCTGAGGGGGGCCTCGAATTCGACGCGATGTGGAACGACGACTTCCATCACGCGCTCCACGTGGCACTGACCGGGGAACGGACGGGCTACTTTCGAGACTTCGATGGGGTATCCGACCTCCGGCGCACCCTCGTGGACGGGTTCGCCCTTTCGGGGCGCTTCTCGGAATTCCGGGGGCGGCGCCATGGTCGGCCCGCGGCGGACCTCCCGGCACCACGGTTCGTGGTCTACTCCCAAAACCACGACCAGGTCGGGAACCGACCGTTCGGAGAACGGCTGGCTGCGCTCGTATCGTTCGAGGCTGAAAAGCTCGCGGCCGGGATCACCGCGCTCGCCCCGTTCCTTCCGCTCGTGTTCATGGGCAGCGAGTAC
>JABEUK010000024.1 GCA_013044425.1 Thermoplasmata archaeon
CCCTCCGACGATGGCCGCGAGGAGGAGCGCCTCGCTCGCCTCCTGGAAGGCGTCGCGAGCGAGGGAGGCGTCCACGCGCGCACTACGGTCGAGATACCGGGCGAGCGCGCGCGTCTCCTCCCGGAGCATGCGAAGATCGGTCGCGGAGGCGGCTCCGCCGTGCAACTGGATCATGGTACCCTGGGCATGGCGTCGAAGGCGCCGGGCCCGCGCATCCAGATTCTCGCGCCGACGCTCCCGGTCCCGGAGATGGGCCTCGATGCTCTCGGCGACCGGTTCCGGTACGCCCGCGAGCCGTCGCTTCAGGCTACCGGAAGAGCGTGAAACGGACATCGTCGTTCCCTCCGTCCAAGATCCCGAGCCGCACGCCCGCGTCGAGCCACGCGTGGGCGTAGCTCGCGGCGGCGAGAGCCCGTTCGAGATCTCCTTTTTCTGCGAAATGTTCGGCGTCCGTGAGGTACGCCTTGGCCATCGCGAGGTAATCGTCGGCGGCTCCTGCGAGGAACGAGCGCCGCGGGGCCGCGGGCCGCACGCGCTGGAGTGCCTCCCGCGTCAGCTCGAGGTACTTCGCGTACAGCGGGCGATCGGTCACGGTGGGTGACCGATGGCGGGCGGACAATATAACGCGGGCGCGGCCCTTCTTGGGAACCTTCTCCCAATCGTTGAGGAACCGGGAGGGTCCGAGGTCCGTAAGGGGATGGGCGGGAAACTTTTCCATCGCCGCGTACGGCATTGTCGCGATGCCCGCACCGAGCTGAGCGGCCTTGAGCACATGCACCGGGTGGCGCACGCTCGCGACCAAGACCTCCGTCGGATCTTCGTAGTTGCGGTCGATCGTCAAGGAGTCGCGGACGAGATCCATACCGTTCTCGCTCGGATCGTCGAGGCATCCGATGAACGGACCGACGTAGGCCGCACCGAGCTTGGCCGGGAGGAGCGCTTCGGTGGCGGAGAAGACGAGATCATGTTCACGCGAGTGCCCTCTTCCGCAAGGGTCTTCGTCGCTCCCCATCCGGCGGGGGCCATCGGCACTTTCACGTAGATCAAAGGCTGGAGCGCGCGCCTCCGGCGGCCCTCGACGGGCTTACCCTCGACATCGGTCGTGACGACCTCGGCGGACACCGAAGGGAGCCCGAGGGCGCGAATCTCGTGGAACACGCCCGCGAACACTCCGCCCTCTCACGCGACCAGGGTCGGCTTTGTGGTGACCCTGTCGAGGATCCCTTCTCCCACATCGTCCGAAGCTCGTGGTCGCTCGCGGTGCCCAAGAACAACTTCATGGCCGGTCCACCCGCATCCCCCTTGGTTCGAGTGAACTCTACCCCGCGCTCGCAGGGGCTCCCATAGCCCCTGCGGATCCGCGCTTCGGAGAGGCCGAGTCGACCCTGCGGTGCCGGATCCTCCTCGATCCATCCGAGGACGTTCGGCATGCGCGCGAGCTGGGACGCTCTACTTGACCGCGGCGGGAGGACGCGTCCGGGCACGGCCGGTCGGGCGCGTGACGGAAGACCCGCCAGACGTGCGCGGTCGAAGGGTGGTCAGGGCGCGGAGATCGGTCGCATAGCGCGCGTACCCGTTCTCATCGAGCGGAGTTTCGAGGTATCCGGGGACCGACCTCCAGCGGCGGTCGTTGACGAGATGGCGGAACCCTTCGAGCCCAATCTCCCCATGTCCGATGTTCTCGTGGCGATCGAGGTGGGAGCCGAGTCCCGATTTGGCATCGTTCAGGTGGAACGCATGCACCCGCTCGATCCCGATCGTGTCCCGGATGCGATCGACAAGGGCCCCGTAACCCTCCGCCGTGCGAAAATCGAACCCCGCCGCGAAGAGGTGGCAGGTGTCCAGGGCGACGCCGGCGCGAGCGGGGGTTTCGAGCCCCGTGACGATTGCCTGGAGCTCTTCGAAGTTGGAGCAGAGCGTCGTGCCCTGTCCCGCCGAGTTTTCGAGCAGCGCGCGCACGTGGACTCCCGGAGTGGCAAGGAAAGTGTCGTTCAGGTTCGCCGTGATCGACGCGATGCCGGCTTCGACTCCGGATCCCGTGTGTGCCCCCGGATGGAAGATCAATCCGTCGACCCCGAGAAGCTCCGCGCGCTGGATCTCATCGAGGAACGCCTTTTGGGACTGCCGGAGCATCGCGGGTTTGGGGCTGGCGAGATTGAGGAGATAGCCGTGATGTACCGCCGTGGCCCGGAGGCCCTCCCGGACCACCGCCTGGCGGAATTGCACGGCCCCCTCGGGCGCGATGGGGGGACCGGCCCACATCTGCGGGCTCTTAGAGAATATCTGGATCGCTTCGCAGCCGATCTGCCGGCCCTCTACGGGGGCTCGGGCGAGTCCCCCCGCGATGCCGATGTGCGCGCCGAGGTACACGGGTCGGGACGGAGCTGAGCGCACTTAGGGTTTGTCGAATTTCGCCCGGCGACGTGGGGTCATGCAGACGCCGCGGAGGGGACCGAGCGGCGCGCTCCTCCAAGGACGAAGAGCGGCGCGAGGATGCCGAAAAGCGGCGCGAGGATCGCGATGTAGCTCAGACCCGGAACGTGGGTGAGCAGGCTCGCAAAGGGAAGCACCAGGACGAGGAGCAGGAGCAGGTAAAGAACCCCTCCCACGGTCAAGAGCACGGAGGGGATCCGACCTCCTCCGATGAAGAGGCCGATGACGATTCCGACACTTCCCAGCCACCCGAGCCAGAACCCCACCACTACCGTGGCGGCGCCGAGGGGGCTCTGCGAGTTGAGGCACGAAAGCGCCTGGGTGGGTTGCCCTCGGATGCAGCCAGCGATCGAGTCCAGCGATCCCAGGAAGTATGACGCGACAACGATGATCAGAATGAAACCGATCGACCCGATCCAGCATAGGGCGATGGCGACGTTGAACCGCGAATCCTCCTTGCGCAGTGCACTGAAGCCCCAACGGTACATCATCAAGGACACGAGGAACATCAGAGCGCCGGCGATCAGGAGCCAGTTGGTGTACTGCAGGAGGGTCGAGTCGAAGGTGAAGATGCCCCCGGGGTTGTACGCCGCGAGCCAGAGGAACGCGAAGGGAAGCCCGATCGCAGCTACCGCGCCGACGAAGCCGGCCCACGCACCCATCCGAAAGCGACCCAGCCCCTTCTGCTCGTGGCGGCTGACGGAGGTGTCGTACGTTCCCGGACCCGAGGCGGTTGCACTCGGACTCCCGGTCATCGTGTCTCTCCCGCGCGCTCACTCCCCGTAGGTGGAGAACCCGATGATGGTCCTTCTATCCCCGCCGGCTACGGACGAGTTCGTCCCCAGTACCCGGGGGAGAGGCTGACAGCTTTCCGCGCTTCCCGTAGGCTCGCGCACTTCAGTACCTCGCGGAACGCCAGTGGGCTTAACTGCCGGGTTCGGAATGGGACCGGGTGTTTCCCCACCGCTTTGACCGTCAGCCGAACGGTCCACCGAGGCTCGCTATTTAACGTTCATGGAAGCGGATCGGCTTCGCAAGGGGGAGCGGGCCCGGGGCGCGCATCGAGCAGCTCGGCACCGTAGCGGGCCGATTCGCACGGACGCGTCCACGACCTCGAGCCCCCTTGGGCCGCACGCCGTCCGGGTGCCGAACGCGGATCCCCTGCGGATTCTCCACCTCGGGCAGCGAATCCGGTTACGGCTCGATCGCCTCCGATCCGATTCTCCCGCCGGGACAGGGTCGGGCTCAGCCAATCTGCTCCGGGGTCGCTGGGATCGCGCTCCTCTCCTGAGGTCCACGGGACGGCGCACGGTGGATCCGAGCGAGGCCCATCGAAATCATCATCCTGCCCCGGAGCTGCACCCGCTCGTAGAACTCACCGGGCCTCGGGGGTCCGGTGGGGGCATGGAACACCGATGATCGGACAGGTGGAGTCACCCCAGGTGGACGAGTACCGACTGCACCTCGACGTCGACTTTGCCGGTCAGCGTTGGGCGGGAACCATCGAGTTCGACATCGCTCCGGCCCCGGAGCGAATCTCGCTGGATTGCGATCGCCTAGAGGTCCGCGGAGCGTGGGTCGAAGGACTCCCGGCGACCCACCATGTGGACCGTACGACGAACAGTCTGCACATCGCAATCCCTCGGCCCGGTCCCCGGGCCCGGGTTCGAATCGAGTTCGATGGCGTCGTCGATCCGACGAACATGATGGGGCTCTACCGGTCGAAGTTCGCGGGTGGCTACGCGCTCGTCAGCCAGTGCGAGGCGACCGGGGCGCGCAAGATCTTCCCCTGCTTCGATCGGCCCGACCGCAAGGCATGCTTTCGGACCAGCATCACGACCGACGCGGCCCAGGAGGTCGTCTCGAACACCGCTCCGGAGAAGGTCACGACGCACGGCGCCCGTCGCCTCTGGAGGTTCGCCCCGACTCCCCCCATGGCCACGTACCTCTTCTTCGTGGGGATCGGGACGTTCGAGCGGGTGGAGGATACGTCCGGGCGCGTCGCGATCGCGGTCGTGACCGCTCCAGGAAGCGGACCGGCCGCCACCTTCGCACTCTCGGTCACGGGCCGCCTCCTTCGGGCCTTCGAGGAGTACTATGGGATCGAGTACCCGCTCCCCAAACTCGACCTAATCGGGGTCCCCGAGCACCCCTTCGGAGCGATGGAGAACTGGGGCGCCATCAGCTTCCGCGATATGCGGCTCCTGGTCACGGAGCGCACGGGAACGCTCGACCGGCGCCAGACCTTCGACACCATCGCGCACGAACTCGCCCACCAGTGGTTCGGGAACCTCGTGACGATGCAGTGGTGGACGGACATCTGGCTGAACGAGAGCTTCGCGACCCTGATGGCGCTCAAGATGGTCGATCGGCTCGACCCGGAGCTGCAAGCCATCAACGAGTTCTTCATGATCTTCATGGGGCCGGGACTGCGCAGCGACTCTCTGACTTCCACGGTCCCCGTGAGCGTGCCCGTCGTCGAGCCCGACGAGATCAACCAGGTCTTCGATCCCGCCATCAGCTACGGGAAGGGAGCGAGCGTGCTCCGCATGATCGAGGCGTACCTCGGGGAGGAGACGTTCCGGCGGGGAGTCACCGAGTACCTGACTCGCCATAAGTGGCAGAACGCCCGGACGAGCGATCTGTGGGAGGCACTCGGCGCGGCGTCGCAGCAGCCGATCCCGGAGATGCTCGGGCCCTGGATCGAGGGGGCCGGCCTACCGGTCGTGGAGGCGCGTGGGGTCCAGGGGGGCCTCGAACTGCGCCAGCGCCGCTACCGGTTGGACGGAGTGCACACGCCCGGCGTCTGGAAGATCCCCATGGTGATCGATGTCGACGGTCGAACCGAGCGCGTGAGGGTCGACTCGGAACGCCAGCTGCTGCCGGTGCCCGCGACGGCCTCCGTTCATCTCAATCGGGGAGCCACGGGATTCTACCGCGTGCTGTACGACTCCACGCTGTACGATCGGCTCCTGTCCACCTTCGACGAACGATCGATGGCCGAGAAGTGGATTGTCATGGAGGATCTCTACGCGTTCGTCCTCTCCGGAGAGGTTCCGCTCGAGACCTACGCGCGGTTCGCGCGCGCCTTGTCCTCGTGCGCCGACTACCCCGTCGTCGCTTCCGTGAGCTCGGCGTTGCGCGCCTTCGGGCTGTACGCTCCCGATGCGGTCGAGGTCAACGACCTCGCCCGATCCTTCCTCGCCGATCAGTTCCACCGCATCGGTCCGCGAGCTCGGCCCGAAGAGCCCGCCGGCACCGGGGTGCTTCGCGAGAGCCTGGCCCTCACCCGCGCGATGCTCGATCCGGGCTTCGCCCGGGAGCTCGCCGAGCTGTTCGTCGAGTGGGAGCGACTGGACCCCGACCTTCGAGGGGCCGTGGCGATCGGGCGTTCGCGCACGGAAGGGGAGCTCGCACATCGCGAGATCCGCCAACGGCTCTCGCAGAACCCGCCCGAGGGCGAGGCGGCGAGACTCGAGAACGCGCTGAGCTGGAGCACCTCCCCCCGGCTGGTCGAGGCGACGCTCGACGGCGCCCTGCGGGGGGAGATCAATCGCGGCCACGTCTGGACCGTCATCATCCACGCCGGACTCAACCACCCGTCCCGGGAGATCACATGGAAGTGGCTCCAAGCCCACGTCGTGGAGCTGAACGAGTTCTTCCGGGGGACCGGGTTCATGCCCGAGGTCCTCTACCCGCTCATCC
>JABEUK010000214.1 GCA_013044425.1 Thermoplasmata archaeon
GGGGACTCCCACCGGGGTTGGGCGGAGGGCGATCCACGCCGGGGTGCGCGACCGCGGGCCACAACAACGCTTATGGGCCGACCCCCGTTCATCCATTCGATGGCGGAAGGCCCCTCCTCCGGCGAGCCGATCGATGTCCTCTTGGCGGGCACCCGGGACCTGTTGCGGCCCGAGGAGATCGTTCGCGATGCGACTCGCGACATCATCAAGGACGAGATCCGCCGCCACATCGAGAAATCCCTCAAGGAGGACCCGGACCTGGCCCGAGATCTTCGGGAATCGGTCCGGCAGTTGCTCGAAGCGCGCGCGCTCGAGTACGCCGCCCTGCTCCAGGTCGGGACGTGTACCGCCCGGCTCGGCCTGTCGACCCTGCCCGAGTCGGTGCGCAAGAAGCTGCGCGAGGACATCGCCCAGCTCCTGACCCGCGAGCTCGGCGGCATCGTCGAGCAGTCGCTCTAACTCGTAGACGGCTACTGCTGGATGAGCTCGATCCAGATATCGTCCGGACCGCGATAGTACGCCACCACGACGCGCCGACCCTCCCGGAACTGGGTTTGGAGCCGCCCTCCGTAGCGGCGCAATCGGCGCGCGACATTGGGCAGATCCCGGACCCGAACCCCGATGTGGTCGAGACCCTCACCCGCGACGAAACGGGTCGCGAACTCCGAGCCCGGCGGGTACCAGTTCAGCTCGAGGTGCTGCCTCGATCGCGGATCGCCAAGAAGGACCCAGATGCCTCCATGGTGCATGGTGCCTCGACGGACCTCCTTGAGCCCGAGTGCGCCGGTGAAGAACCGGTGCGCGCGCTCGAGATCGGTGACGCGGATCCCCGTGTAGTCGATGTACATCCCCTTCATGCGATACGTGCCTTTCGCGCGGGTCGGCCGCGCGGCGACGCCGGTCGTGGCCCTTCCGGCCGCGAGGGCAGGCGCTCCAGCAGCTCCCGGACCCCGTGGACGAGCGCTGCGCCGTCGGCTCGGTTGTTGTAGAGATAGAACGATGCGCGAATGCTCCCCGTAAGCCCTCGACGCTCGTACCAGGAGTGCACGCAGTGCATGCCGGAGCGGACGAGCACTCCCCAGCCCTCGTCGAGGAACAACGCGGCGTCGTGGGGATCGATCCCGTCGATCGTGAAGCCGAAGATGCTCGGGCGATCCCGAGCGTCCTCCGGTCCGAGGATGTGGACCCGTGCGAGCCCGGAGAGCGCTTCGGTCACTTCGCGGTTGAGCTCGCGCTGAGCGCTCTCGATGGCGGCAAGTCCGATCCGCTGGAGGTACCGAAGCCCGGCGTGGGCGCCGATGATGCCGCCGTAGTTTTGCAGGCCGGCCTCGAACCGGTAGGGCGGTGGACGCAGTTCGTGGTCCGTGAGCGTGGCCCATTGTACCGTCTCCCCCCCGATCCCGAGCGGACGCAACTTCGAGAGCGCCTGCGGGGTGCCCACGAGGATCCCCGTCCCGGTCGGTCCGAGCATCTTGTGGGCCGAGAGGGCGTAGAAGTCGATGCCGAGTCGATCGAAGTCCACCGCGCGGTGCGGGGCCGCCTGGCAGCCATCGAACAGCGTCTGGGCTCCCCGGTCGTGCGCGCGTTCTGCAATCTCGCGGATTGGCAGCGAGCGACCGTCGAGATTGGAGGTGTGGAAGAGACTGATGAGCCGTATCTTCCGGGAGAGGGCGCGTTCGAGCGCCTCCGCATCCCACGATCCGTCGGCACTCAGCGGGAGGATGTCGAGCCGGATCCCTCGCTCGCGTTGGAGCCGCTGCCAGACGACGAGGTTCGAATTGTGCTCCTGATCGGAGACGAGCACCCGGTCGCCCTTCCTCCAGTCGAGGCCGCTCGCGACCAGGTTGATCGCCTCGGTCGCGTTCCGCAGGAAGACGACGTGTTCCGACGCGCTCGTGCCGACGAACTCGGCGAAGGCGTCCCGGGCCGCGTCGTAGCGCCGCGAGACCTCTTCGGAAAAGCGGTGCAGGCTGCGTCCAGCGCAACCGGGGAAGTCGGAGTAGTACTCTTCCATCGCGCGCAGGACCGGATCGGGTACGAGCGACATGCATGCGGAGTCGAGGTACGCGATGCGAGATCGTCCCCGGTGCGGGCGCAGGGCGGGGAAATCGGCGCGCGCGCGTGCGACGTTCACGGCGGGTTCCTCTGAAGGGCCTCGGTCGCGACCAAGAGGGCCGCCGCGCCGTACACGAGAGCGGCCTGGGGCGGAGCGAACTGCGCGCTGTGCAATCCCGCCGAGCGGCCGGCGACCCCCACACCGAGCTGGAAGAACGTCCCCGGCACACGCTCCAAGTACCGGGCGAAGTCCTCGGCCCCCATCACCGGCTCCTCGAGCTCGATGACTCGGTTCGCGCCGAACTCCGAGCGCAGTGCTCCGGTGATCAGCCGCGTCGCCCCCGCGGGGTTCCAAAGGGCCGGGTACCCTCGGTAGTACTCGATCCGCACCTTCGCCTCCAGGCTGGCGGCGATCGAGCGCACGCGGCGGCGGAGCGCGACCTCCATCCGGTCCCGGGTCGCGGGACGAAACGTCCGCACGGTGCCATCGAGGACGACCTCGTCGGGAAGGATGTTGTGCCGGGTGCCGCCGTGGATCTGCCCGACGCTCACGACCACCGGGTCGACCGGACTGCGTACCCGGCTGACGAGCGCCTGGAGTCCGACCACGACCTCCGAGGCGA
>JABEUK010000215.1 GCA_013044425.1 Thermoplasmata archaeon
GGTCGACGAACACCCCCTTGAGCGCCGCCGGGTCGTGCGGCCCGAACGGTCGATTGACGGCGACCGCGCAACCGTACCGCGCGACCGGGTCGGTCGCGATCGCGTTCTCGAGAGCCTCGGCGAGCGTCGTCCCCGACGCGACCCCGCACGGTGTCGCATGCTTCACGACCGCGGCGGTCGGGGCGGAGAACTCTCCGACGATCGAGAGCGCGGTGTCCACGTCGAGGAGGTTGGTGAACGATAGCCCCTCTCCTTTCACGACCGCGAACGGGCTCGGGGTGAGGCCGGCTCCGGGGGACACGGCGCCGTACGCCGCCGCCTTCTGGTGTGGGTTCTCGCCGTAGCGAAGACGTACGGGTTCGCGGCGGAAAACGACCTCGTCGGGGAACCGTTCGTCGACCTTCCCGATGGGAGCGAGGCCCCGGGCGATCGCGGCGTCGTACTCCGTGCACCGCTCGAAGGCCCGCACCGCGAGCCGATGGCGGGTCGCGGCAGAAATTGACCCATCGCTCGTAGCGAGCTCTGCGAGGAGGGGGTCGTACTCCCCCGGGTGGACGACCACCGTCACCCAAGCGTGGTTCTTCGCGGCCGCCCGCGCGAGCGTGACACCGCCGATGTCGATGAACTCCTCGCGGTCGCGTGCGTCCGGGTGTTCGGCGAGATGCCGTTCGAACGGGTAGAAGTTCACGACGACAAGGTCAAAGGGAAGGAGGCTCCGCTCGGAGAGTTCGCGGCGACCTTCTTCGCTCCGTGGAGCGAGGATACCACCGAGGATCCCGGGGTGCAGGGTCTTGATGCGACCGCCGAACCATGAGGCGATCCCGGTCAGCTCTTCGGCGGCGCGCACCGGAGCGCCGCCCCGCGCGATCGCCGCACGGGTGCCGCCGGTCGCCCAGAGCTCGACGGACTTCGCGGAAAGGGCGCGGGCGAACTCCGAAAGGCCGGTCTTATCGTCGACCGAGAACAACGCCCGCTCGATCCGGACCGGTGCCCCGTCCGCGGACTCCAACGTCCTTACCCCCAACGGGGAGGGAGGGAGAGAGATAAGATTCGCGGAGGCGCCCGCCCGCGAGCAGCGACGGGCCGGCCCCTCGCCGCGGCGCGCCAGTACGCATAAATACGGCGTCGAGGGCTAGATACACCTCCCGAGGCCACGTGCCGCGCGTCCGCATTCCTCGCAGCGCATCGATGGGGTCGGCCCATGTCGTCCGGGTCGCCCGCGCACGGAATCGTCAATCCTCCCGGCGCTGGCGCCGACGCGGACGACGCGGCCAGGTCGCCGCCGTCGCCACCATCCTCGGTCTCCTTCTCGTGGTGACGTTTATCGCGAACTACCTCTCGACCACGTTACCGAACACCATGTCCCAGAACGACCTCCAGCACGAGGCGCAGGTCCAGAACCAGCTCGCGCAGCTGAGCGCGCTCCTCCAGAAGACCGCCAGCGCCGGGGCATTGACCGCCCAGATCTCCCAACCGATCTCCCTCGGTTCGGCGGCCGCCCCTCCGTTCGCGGGCCAGGATGGGTCGACGGTCAACGCGCTCCCGAACGGTACGTCGCTCTCCGTTCAGTTCGCGCTCACCGGACCGCTTCGACTACCGACCGGCGGGACCCCGAACAACGGAACCTATTCTGGGTGCCCTGCCCCGCCACAGAACCCAAAGGGTTTCTCGTGCAGCGAGGGTGCCACCCTGGACTGGAATTTTTCGGCCGGCAACTCTAGCGTCTATGTGGTAAGCGGAAAGGGAACGTTCTCGGCCGAGCTGAACTTCACGACCAACAACTCGGTCATCTATGTCAACGGCGTGGGTGGCGCAACGCCCTTGGTTTCCGTATTCGGGAATCACAACTCGGTTTTCGTGAATGCGACCGGAGGCACGGCGCTAACGTTCCTCCTTGTCGGGAGCAACAATACCGTGAGTTTGAACGCCAAGGGAGGCGGCGGTCTCGTCATCTTCGTCATCGGGAACCATGATGCGATCACGACGAGCGTGAAGGGAACCAGCTCGGTGTTCATGGAAGCGTTCGGCGGCTACGACAGCTTCACCGATACGACATCGAGTTCCGTGGTGTACTATATCGGATTCAACCTCGTGAATGCCAACTCGGGCTTCTGCCCGTACGGTAATGTTGCCAATACCGACACCGTCGGCGGCTCCGGAGGCAATGTGTACTTCAACAATACGAACTACTCCGGCCCCGGAGGCGTTCCGCCAGGGTGGATCGCTCACTACAGCAACCCCGCCCAGTCAGCGTGCCCCTACGTCATAACGGCGGCCGTCTCTCAGACACCGGCCGGAACGGGGTTCATCGTGGGCCTTCGCAACACGTATGCCCCTTCGGCGGAGGTCGCCTACGATGAGGGCGCGGTCGTCTACGCCCAGCCGGGAGGTATCCCGGTCTTCGTCGTTCCGCCCCGTTTGACGTACGGGAACGGCGTTTTCCGCATCTTCGTCCCCCAGTTCGCGAACGCGGTGAGCGCGGAAGCGGGGGTTGGGACCGCGGATGCGAACCTGCGGCTGCTCGCCGTGAACGACTACTCGTTCCCCAGGAATGGCTTCACTCTGGGGAACAACTCGGTGATCAACGTCACGGTCGTCACCCCCTACGCAGCCGCGTGGTACGCGTACTTCCAGTCCGTCGCGTCGCTCGCTCCGTACGTGACGTGTTCGGGGGCCCTCGGCGTCTGCACGGCCCTCTACGCGCCCGGGGGCCCGCTCGGCACGGTCACTCTGACCTTGCCAACCAACGGGATCCGGATCAATTTGCTCGTGGGTCTCTACTCGTTCGCGCTCTCGTAGGTCGGGCGTGGTGGCGGACCCGCTCTCCGCCGAGCCGGAAAGGGCGGGCCTCGGA
>JABEUK010000216.1 GCA_013044425.1 Thermoplasmata archaeon
ATCAAGCCGGAGCCCCGCCCCCACGCCGGCGTGTCGGATGCCCGAGCGCAGGAGCAACGCGGGGGTCTGAAGCGCTCCGGCCGCCACGACCACGGCGCGGGCCCGAAGGTGGACTTGGCGGGTGACCGTCCCATCGTGGAAGGTCGCTCGGACCCCGGTCGCCCGGCCGTGCTCCACCTCCACATAGTCCGCCCGCGTAGAGGAGTAGAGCCGGGCGCCCCCGCGGAGCGCGTCCAGAAGGAACGTGACGGGCCCGGATTGCCGGGCCGCGTACGGGCAGCCGAAGGTGCAGAACCCACAGCGCGACTCGCAACCTACGGCATTGCGGGGGATCACGTCCCAGTCGGTTCCCTGGTGGAAGCCCAGTGCCCTGCACCCGCGACGAAGGGAATCGTTGTTGGCGTTGACGTCGCTCTCCATCGTGGAAACGTGGATCCGCTCGGCCACGATCTGGAGCTGGTGATCGAACTCGGGGCCATCGATTCCTTCCATGGCCCCATCTCGGGCCCACTCCGCGCGGGCTTCGGGACGGGGTGGCAGGCACGTCATCCAGTTGATCGCGGTGCCCCCGCCAACGGTTTGCCCGGCCAGGATCCCGATCGCACCGTTCTGGGTCGTGAGCAGTCCTCGCCCCGCAAACAGCTGGTCCCGCGCATCCCGCTCGACACGAGGGTAGGATCGATGCAGGAACCAGCCACCGGCTTCGAGAACGGCCGTGGTGTAGCCCGCCCGAACGAGCCGGTCCGCGATCACACCACCCCCCGCTCCGCTGCCGACGACGCAGACATCGACCGCGGCCTCGACATCGTGGTCCGGGCGCACCGGCGACAGGCCGTCGAGGGGATCCGAACCGACGTGCGGAGGATTCGGAAGATCGTAGTGGATCCGGCTCCAGAGCGGATTGGGTTCCCCCGCGAGGGGTCCGGAATAGTAATGCCCGGCGGCGAGCCGCTTGATCGCGTAGAACCCCTTTCGCTTCGCCGAAAGTCGGCTGGTCGACCAACCCCGAAGGTAGCGTTCGCGAGCCGGCCCGTCGAGGCGGGCGAGCCGTACGGGGCGGCCCGTGAGCAAGAGGTTCGCAAGCGGTGAATCCAGTGTCGACAGCAGCCGCGCGAAATCTCGCTGTTCTGCCCGGGAGAGGCCGGTGACGATCTCGGCGATCTCCCGGTCCAGTCCGACCGTCGACGCCGCCGGGTAGGGAGGGACGCCTGGGTCCACGGAGCGTGCCGGCAGGAACGTATCGACTAGCGCGCGGAGTGTCTCGGAAGCCCCCATGGCGTACTAGGACTCCGAGGCCCACCGGCTATTTCGACTATCTCCGACCGCTCATGGGAGGCGGCGAGGGGGCGGGTGAAGGATCCACCCTCGAGTCGTGGTCAGTGGAACGAACCCAAGCCGCTCCAGGATCGGGAGACTCATTGCCCCGGCGTCCACCGTGAGGAAGGAGTAACCGCGCTGCCGGGCGAGGGCCGCCCGGGCCGCAACAAGGCTTCGGTAGATCCCGCGGTGGCGGAACCGAGGCGAGGTGCCGCCTCCCCAGAGCCCGGCGAAGGATTTGCCGGGCGGCATTTCGAGCCGCCCCGTCGCAGCCGGGGAGCCGTCGAGGTACGCCACGAACAGGGCCACCGTCGGATCGGCGAGACGGTCTCGGTATCGGTCCAGGAAATGGTGCGTATTCGGTCCAAAGGCGGCTTCGCTCGCCCGGAGGGCATCGCGTAGCTGGGTCACCTCGAGCACCTGGCGTATCTCGAGGCCGGGTGTCCGTGGGTCGCCGAGCGGCTCGTTGGTGAGGTCGAACGCGACGAGCGTCTCGGGGTCGTCCGGGACGAACCCCTCATCGCCTAGGATTTTCGTGAGGTCCTTCGGCAGGTCGTGCCCGAAGACCTTCCATTCGACCTTCGCTCCTGCGTCCCGGAAGAAGTTAGCTTGCGAGGACACTACCTCGCGCGCATCGGCCGCCGTAAGGTCCGAGAACAGCACACAGTTGTCCCCGCCCACGACCCGCACGATCGTGCCGACGTGTTCCACCCGCGCGCCCGGCTCGGGGATCGGTTCCCGGCGCATCTCGGCATCGTAGAGGGCGAGGACCCTCCTTCGGTCGATCATCGTTCGGTCGAGTCCGTCCGTCGATATAATGGCCGAAGAACGCAGGCGGGCAAGCGTTCCGGCGTTTCCGGAACGATCCCCCATCTACACGTGAACGTGATAGGGACGGCGAGTCCTGCGGCCTGCGGAGAGGATCCATTTGCCGGTCGATATCGAAGACGGTGATGCGGCAACGATCGCTATCGCGGGAGAAACGAGCTTCTACGTGCTGTCGGTGGTGGTCGGGAAAGAGTTGGAAATGAGCGTATACGCCAACGACCCGGCCGACCTGGGCGAGCTGCGGGCCGCGCTCGAGGAAGCGCGGAGCGCGAAGCAGGCCATGATCCTGCTACGCGCGGACTCATCGACCGGATCGGTGCGCTCCTGGCAAGCTCTCGACCCCGGCGTATTCGCGAAGCGCCTGCGCACGCCCTGACGCTCCGATGCTTCACGCAGAGCCGGAAACCGATCCGGCCCCTTCCGCCCGAGCGTGAGGACCGCTTCGCTCGGCTTCACTCAGCTCTAAAGTCCCTGGAGGCTCGCCCGCTCGTGCATATCCGTCCGTTCCGAGCCGAGGATGAAGACGCCATCGTCTCACTGTGGCGCCGGTGCGATCTCGTTCGACCTTCGAACGATCCCCGAAAGGACATTCAGCGCAAGTTGAAGGTTCGGCCCGATCTCTTCCTGGTCGGAGTTCTCGAGGGCAAGGTCGTCGCGTCCGTCATGGCGGGCTACGAGGGCCACCGCGGCTGGCTCAACTACCTGGCAGTCGACCCGGAGCACCAGCGCAAGGGGTTGGGGCACGCCATCGTGGTCGAGGCCGAGCGGCGATTGCGGGAGTCCGGCTGCCCCAAGATCAACCTGCAGGTTCGCGCCTCCAACGCGGCGGCGATCGAATTCTATCGCCGTATCGGCTACACGCTGGACGATGTGCGGAGCCTGGGGAAACGGCTCGAGCACGATGACGCGGCCTAGCCGGACCGACTTTCAGGCTCTCGGAAGGGTCCAGCCCGGAGCAGAGGGAGGTGCGCCCATGCCGGGGCGTCGGTCCGTGCGGGGCGCCGCTCGGGTGAGGCGTGAGCAGATCGCAAGCTCAACGAATCCTCAACGGCCGCTCGCAAAGGGAGGCGATGCTCCACGACCGACCTCGACGGTACGTTCATACCGTATCCGCGGCCTAGCAGGATGGTGAGACCATGCCCGAAGCCCGCATCCAAGCCCGTTCAGATCGGGGCTCCCGGCACCCGACACGAACGCACGTAGAGCCCCCCGGGGGTTCGCTCCTCGAAGTTCGGATCGATCGGCGGCATGCGGAGCATTCCGTTTCCGAGATCCTTCGACGAGAGGGAGCCGAGTCGCATCTGATCGACTGCCGGTTGACCGACCAGACCCCGCGACGCCTGCTTCGCTGGCTCGATATCGACGTCGAGCCGGAGCGGATGGACCATCTCCTCCACGCGCTCCGCCGCCGGCTGCCCCTCCGGCACCTCGCGCTGGCCCGGCTCGGGCCGAGGCGAGTTCTGGTACGGGTGAGCGAACCGGCACCCGCGGCGTGTACGGCGACCTACCGAGCCGGAGGGCTCTGCGTGAGCTGCCCTCTTCAGGCCCGGGAGGAGGGTGCTCCGTGGCGGGTGATCCTCCCTCGAGGAGCACGGACCCGAGCGTTCCTCCGGGATCTTCCTCGGGCGAGCACCACGCCGCCGGCGATCGTTCGGTTGCGACCGTACCGGTCCAAGACCACCCTCACGCTGCGGCAGGATCGCGCGCTACGGATCGCCTACGACCTAGGATACTTTGCCTACCCGCGACGCGGGTCGCTCGGAGACGTCGCCCGCATGCTGGGGACCAGCCGGTCCACCACACTAGAGCTACTCCGCCGGGCCACCGCGAAGCTAGCGGGACTCCGGTACGGCGACGACCTGCACTTTCGGCGGCCGCTCTAGGTCGTGCGGCGCCAGCGCCGGATCGACCAAGAGAACCGTGACCACCGGAGGCTCGGGAACCGCGGCGTCCGACCGGAAGCGCGCCTTTCCCTCCTCGATGAGCGAGCGGAACAGATCCTCGACGAGCGCCGGCGGCACGCCCAGATCCTCGGCCCACATCCGGCTCCGGGCGAGGACCCGACGCTCCTGCTTCTGGTCCGTGAGACTCCCATCGTGGCCGGCCCGCAGCCGAAGCGCCTGCTGAGCGGTGGCAAGACGGGCGGCGAGCATCATGACGATCGAACGGTCCACGCGCTCGATCTGCTGACGGATGCGATCCAGGGAGTCAAGGTCGCGGTCGTTCGGGGTCACGATAGAGTAGCAACCGGCGACCGCGGATGCGGCTTCTGCCGCACCGGTGCGGGGGTACGCTGACATGATAGACGGGCTTCCGAGGGTCGATGGAGCTCGTGCTGGCGACCAATTTCGACGACGCCCTCCCGGAACAGGTCTCGGAGTTGCCCGTCCGGACGTTCTTCGGCGGCTTTCCCGTTTCTCTGACGGGAGCGGGGCGGCCTCCGTACATCCTTCCCGAGGTGGATCGAGAAGGGTTCCGTCGCCACCTCCAGATCATCCATCGCGGCGGGCGCGAGTTCTACGCGACCCTGAACAGCAACGATCTCGGGCTGAAGGAGTACCGATCGGGCTACCTCGAAGCCTTCCTGAAGGAGGTCGCCGAGCTCCTCGATCTCGGGGTCGACGGATTCGTGATCGCCATTCCGGCGCTCGTCGAGGCCGTCCACCGTGCCCATCCCGAGGTTCCCATCTCCGTCTCCTCTTTCGCGCGTATTCGATCGGTGAGCCAGGCGGAGTACTTCCTGCGACTCGGCGCGGACACGGTGATCCTGGAGGAGGAGGACCGAAACTTCCCCCTCATCCGCGGACTCGCACGGACGGGAGCCCGCGTCGAGATCCTGACGAACCAGACCTGCATCCGAGAATGCCCGTTCCGGGCCCACCATCTGAACACGAGCTCGCTGTGCTCGCAGCCGGGGGAGGATCGCATCTGGTTCGAGTTCCCGATCCTCCAATGCGGCCTCGAAGTGGTCCGCGACCCCACGAAGCTCATCTCTTCGATCTGGGTGCGCCCCGAGGATCTCGCGTTCTACGAGGAGGCCGGCGTTCATCGCTTCAAGATCTCCGGACGGAATCGGCCGACCGAATGGCTCGCCGCCACGGCTCGGGCCTACACCAATCGAGCGTACCACGGGAACCTCCTCGACCTCCTCAGCTCCGTCCAGCTCAAGGGGCCGTCCCGGGCCCTCGCGACGCTCTCCCAACGCGGAGTGGCCCCGGAGGTAGTCGAGCCGCTGCGCGACGCGTTTGCCGCGTTCGAAGATGTGACCATCGACAACGACGCTTTCCCCGCCGGCTTCCTCCGACGGATCGCGGCGACCGGATGCGAACAGCGTTCCTGCGAGGAGTGTGGTTACTGTGCAACGGTGGCCGAGAAGGTCGTTCGGATCGGCGGACGACCTCCCTCGCAATATCACCCACCGAGCGAAGTTCCATCTCCCGTCCAACTCCTCCCGGCCTTCGGGAGATCTCCGGAGAGCACGCCCCTACCCGAGCTGCGTGGAGCGAACCTTCGCGGATCTAGCGCACCGGAAGCATCGGCCCGTCCCTCCTAGCGGATCGCAGGTGGGGAGCCCGGCTCGTCTCTCGGTAGATGGGGGTAGACCCCAACGGGGGCGGATCTCCAAGGCGAAGAGCGAAGTTCGACACTACCCCTATGGGGGATCGTAACAGAGTTCGTAGACCTTCCCATCCGGCGCGCGGAAGTGTTGCCAGGCACGGCTGCCAGGGCGGTCGTGCTGGATCGCGAGGTAGTTCAGGTTGAAGATGCCGTCCATGATGGCGAGGTAA
>JABEUK010000217.1 GCA_013044425.1 Thermoplasmata archaeon
CGCGCCCGCGCAAGGATCTCTTCGATCACCTCGGACTTCGCGTCGGCGTAATTCTGGACGAACTTCCAGTTCCGGCGCGCCAAGCGTC
This sequence comes from Thermoplasmata archaeon, assembly GCA_013044425.1. Taxonomy (GTDB): domain Archaea; phylum Thermoplasmatota; class Thermoplasmata; order Lutacidiplasmatales; family UBA184; genus Lutacidiplasma. The sequence goes on from JABEUK010000217.1 coordinate 89, forward strand.
GCTTGGTCCGAGCGTACAGCGCACGGTCGGCCTCGTTCGTCCGCAATCGATCCCGAAGCATCAGATATCGATCGATCGGACCGGATCCGGCGGAGAAGACGTGCAGGTGAACGGGGGTGTCCGGGCCTTGGAGAAGGCGGTGTTGGTGCCAGCCCGGCTCTCGAATTCGAAGCACGTAGCCCGCCGCTTCGAGATCGGGGAGGTACGCGGCCTCGTCCGCGGAGTCGGCGACCACCAGCAGGAGGTCGACGATCGGCTTCGCGACGAGCCCGGGCACCGAGGTGGAGCCGATGTGCTCGATCTGGAGCACGCGGTCTCCGAGCGCCGTGCGGATACGGCTCGCCTCGCGCGCGAACCGGTCCGGCCATGCCGGATCGTACGGGACGAGTGCGATCGGGCCGTCATGGGGTCGGAGCTCGCCCACGGTGACCCGCCGGATCTGCCGCTCGGTCATGGGAGGGGGCTCGGGCATCGGATATCGTTCGGCCCTATCGAGGTGGAACACGCGGTTTAGGATTGCCCGTCCATAGGTAGGGACGCAAGATCCGACGGGGATTCCCTTCAAAACCGGAGCGCTCGGACGGGACGGTCGCATGCGACGGAGCCCCCGAGGGGCCGTCTCAACGACCGCGCGTGGCATCGAGCGTGACTCGCGGCAGGAGCTCCGCGCTTCGTATCGGGGGCGGGGCGAACACCGCGCGCCCACCGCGGTCCATGATCGCGCGGAGGCTTCCGTCACCGAGCATCGAGACCAACCAGTCCGCGAGCCGTTCCGGCCCCGGTGGAGGTCGCAAGCGAGCGTGGAGGGTGGAGAAATCGAGCGGCCCGTATCGCGCGAGGGCACCGAGAACGGACTGCCGGCCCTGAACCAGGTGTTCGAGTTCGAGGACGTGCCGTCCCCGGTGGGATCGTACGCGCCAGAGAAGTCCGGTTGCGGCCACGACGCCCCCTCCGATGAGGGCGCCTCCCAGTAGCGACAGCATACGGCGTGGGAGGGCAGATGGGGTCCATCTCCCGGAGCCAGAGCGCGGACGATGGAACGTGGGGGGCGCGGGGGGCAGGCTCAGGCGAGTTCGGTGTGGTTCCCCAGCTCCACGCTCGCGATCGTGCGGTGGAGAGGCCCGTCTCGAGTGAGCGTGCTTTCCTTGAGCGCGATCGTACGGACGGGAACGGAGAGCGGACCCGGTCCTGTACCGCCGGCCAACACCTCACGAGCGAATGCGCGTTCAGCATCCGATCGGACGCGGAACCAGGTGAGGTGCGGAACGAACGGACGGGCCTCCGAGGGGAGTCCGATCCGAGAGAGGCGTCGGTCGAGACCGGCGACCAGGTCGATCAGGGCGTCCCGGCCGTCCGTGATCCCGCGCCACACCACCTTCGGATCACGCGGGGAGGGGAACGCACCGATCCCGTCGATCGTGATCAAGAACGGTGTCGACTCCCGGGCCGCCTCCGACAACGCATCGATGACCGCGGAGACCGATTCGACCGGTAGGTCCGCAAAAAAGCGCAAGGTGAGGTGATCCGACGGTGAGCGAGCTCGCTCGCGCGCGGGGATCGGGGCGGCCGAGGGAAGATCGATGGCAACGAACGCACGCATCGCCGTTCCCAGGGAGCGGAGCCATCTATCGATTGTCGCTCCCCGGTCTCACCGCGCAGCCGGCCAGGGTCCACACCTGGGCGCGGTCGATTCCCACCCCATCCTCCCGGAGCACCGCGCGCACCCGCCGCGCCCTGAGGGCATCGGAGACCAGGAACAGCGCGAAGGCGTCGTGGCGAGCCGCCTTGCGAAGTCCGTGCCGTATTCGTTCCCGACGGAGCGCACCCGATACTTCCGCCTCCACGTGAACGTTTTTTCCGTGGAAGAATCGCCACGCCCACCCCATGCGTGCGCGATCGATCGCCACCGCGAGCTCGCTCGGGGGACGACGCTGGAGGGGATCCGCGAGTAGACGAAGGCGCGCGTCCGGCAGCGTCGTGTCGAAACGACCCTGGCGGACGATCTCCAGACGGTGACCCTTGCGTGCGAAGATACGGAATGCCCCGAGGAGGAGGGCGCGGTGCTCTGCGGACTCCCGGACCGCTCCGGTGGGGGCCCCGAGACCGAGGATGCGTTCGCCGCTCGGGGTGAGCCGGCAGCCCTCCTCGGTCCGCTCGATCCACCTCCGCCGCTCGATCTGCGTCCAGCGGTCCAGGAGCTGGGCCGCGTCGGGAGAGCTCCCGGGAAGCTCGAGTGCGCGTCCGACCACCTCTTCGGGTAGAAGCGGATGGCCCTGTTCCGACGCCGCGAGCACCGCGAGCAGCAGTCGCTCGCTGGCCAGATCGGGGCCCCGAGGGGTAGCCCCGGTCGTGTCGAAAGCGACGCCGTAGGTCCGCTGAGTCCGGCGAACGGTCTCCAACCAGACCGCCGGGTCCGGTTCGGGCGGGTTCGAGACGAGCAAGGTCGATCCGGCCCGACCCGTCCCGGAGTCGACCGCGATGGCCTCCCCGATCGGAAGGGTCGCGAGCTGCTCCGGGCCGTCGCGGGTCGATAGGCCGAGCCAGCGCGCGGTGCCGATCGCTCCCGAGCGCGGGACCCGGAAGCTCAGGTGCGCTCCGACCGCGCCGGTGGCCGCCTCGCGCGCCTCCCGACCAAGCCGGGAGGGGAACTGGGTCGAGACGATCGCACGGACGCCGAACTTGCGGCCCTCGGTGAGAACTTCGGCCAGGAGCGGTGGCGAGAACCCTTGGGCTTCGTCCAGCAGCAGGAGCACGGGGGCTCCCGTGCCGTCGCCCGGCGATCGGGCGGCGATCCCCAGATAGATCCGCGCGAGCAGGAGGGTGCCGGCGAGGGCCGCGGCCTCGGGACCGAGTTGGGCGAAGGAGAGCCGAACTAACAACGAACGCCGGTCGGCAAGGACGGAGGGGATCGACACCGCATGGTCCGACGGTGCGAGGAGCTCGCGCAATTCGGGCACTAGCGTGATCTTGGAGAGGCGGGTCGCGGCCGACCACAGAAAGTCCGGCTGTCGCTTGAGCAGAGGACCGAGCTCCTCGAGGAAGCCCGCAAGCTCGGGCCGTTGGGTGGCCAGTCGCGCGGCCTCCCTCCGGTCCGGATTGGACAAGAGGTCGGCGAGGTCGACGAGCGAGCCCGATTGCTCCTGCGCGAGCCGAACGAACGTGTCGAAGATCCGCTCGAGGCGGAACCCCCAGTACATCGCCTCTCCGTCGGGCGTGAGCCGCTTCAGCGCGGCCACGAGGTGGGCCGCAGATCGATCGTCGCCTTCGCGCGGTCCGCGTGCGAGAACGTCGATCCCCGGCACGGGACGCTGGGCGACGTCGACGGCAACGACCCGATCCCGCTCGGGGAGGCTGAGGCGGGAGACGATCGCGACCGAAAGGTCCCCATGCAGGTCGAGGGCCACCACCGAGCGACCTCGGCGGATCGCCGATGCGGCGACCTCGGCCAAGAAGGTGGTCTTCCCCGCCCCGGAGGCCCCGAAGGCACAGAGGTGCCCTCGTTCCCAGGGGAAGGAGCGCGCGCGACGAGCCGGTGGAGGTAGCTCCGGGCTCGGTGCGATCGGGTACGCCCTGCATAAGGTCCACGCGGAACGGGGGAGGGCACCTACGGTTCGCCGTCTCCATTCACGCCGGGAGCGGAATCGAGAGAGCGCGTGCGGGTGGCAGGGGCGATCGAGGAGGTCGGCCCACTGCCGGGCGAGGGCGAGACCCGTGGTCCGATACGTCGATTCGAGGGTGGAGGGGGCCGGAGTCGCGACGCGAAAGCGACGTGCGATCCACAGGGCGCCTTCGGGAGCGCGTAGCCAGTACGTCTGGACTCCCGCCCACGCGCCGTCCGCGGGCTGCAACACGACCGCCCCGGCGGGAACTTCGGGCGGAGGTCGATCTCCCGCCTTGGAAGGGGACGGCGACACCCGCAACACCCCGGTGCGTTCGCACCAGTCCGGCGGCGGATCGAAGGGGGCGGGAGCGGCCGACTCTAGTGTGCTCGCCCGGGCCGCGCCGGTTCCGTACACGAGCGACCGAAGTGAGCTCGGACGGATCGTGATCTGCGGAGGGGCGCCCGCGATCCGCTGTTCGAAGACCGCACCGGCGGGATCCGAGGCGGTCACGATCGCGCGGGCGAGGTTCTGGTAGAGCCGTGCGCGGATCTCTGGGGGCCCGGTGCATCGGAGCGCGACGATCGATCGATCCACGGTCATGGGGACCCCGAGCCTGGTGCGACCGGAGGCTCCGCGCGAAGGCGGTCTAGTCGTGTTCGGCGTCGAACGGGTTCGGTGGGAAGTGGTTCTCGGTGCATCCCTATGGGATTCATGGTCTCTCCAAAGCCCGATGGTGCGCACGGGGGGTTCCGCGAACGCTCGGGCGGACGTCGCGGTGGGCGCTGCAGTCTCGACGGGGGTCGTCGTGGATCCGGCCGGGCCGAGGCTCGCCGTAGCCGGATGCGAGTGATCGATTCGCGCGTTCCGGTTACGTTCGGTCAGGCGAGCGGTCCACGGTAGGCACGGGCGGGTCGGCAAGGCGGTGCCCTGCGGAGCGGCCGGTGCGAAGCGGGGGTCGTCGGATCGATCCACGTCGGCGAGGAATCGGCTTCCAAGGGGAGGGAGCGGGAACCTGCGTTCGATGGAGGGGATCCGTTCATGCAGCAGAGCGACGCACGCGCCCGGAGGGGTCGATCCTGCGGTCCCGCCGAACGGTGAACGATGGTTCCACGTCCGGCTAGTGCGCGTAGGGAGCAATGGTCACGGGGCGACCACGCGGGCCGCGGTGGTCATCGGTCCACCGAGGCATCCCGGATCCAGAAGCGGCAGACCGGGTCGCCGGCCACGACCCGGTGAGAGACCTCGATGCGCGCGTGCAGCAACGACTCGAACATTCGGCGCTCGGTATCGCAGGCTTCGGGATACTCCTGCGCGACGGTGAGGATCGGACAGTTGTGCTCGCGCATCTCGATCGCATCCCGACGTCGCGCGCCGAGCTCGGCCATGTATCCGCCTTCGGTGCGGATCCGAGCGAGCTCGGAGGCGCGCGCCCGTAGGTCTCCGGGGGCGAGGCGCGCGCGGTTCAGGTCGGCCACCTCGCGCGCGCGTTCCTGCAGGAGCTCTACGACCGCCGGGCGGCCGAGCCGCCGCTCGATGAAGGCGAGCGCGCAGCGCGACATCTCTCCGTAGCCCTGAGGAAAGAGTCCGTCGGAACCTTCCGCGAGCCGGAAGCAGACGGACGGTCGTCCGACCGAACCGCGTCGGTAGCTTCGCTCGATCCAGCGCTCAATCTCGAGTTCTTGCAGGTGGCCGAGCGCGGCGGCCTTGGAGATGTCCGAGGCATGCGCGATCTCCGCGAGCGATGCGTCCGGCGTGCGCTTGAGGTAGAGGAGAATCTCCCGCTTCGCGGAGGAGAAGCCGCGCGCCCCTCGGACCGGTGTGGGAGCGGACATGGAGGGGCCATCGGCCCGACCGTTTATACACTATTTTATTAACAAATAAAATGAACGCGGACCCCGCGCTCAGGGGTTTGAACGACCCCCGCGCACGCTCGAGACGCGGTGCCGTCTCCTACGAGCGATGTAGAGGGGGTCGTTCGGGGTGGTTGCACTACCTATAGGGGGTCGCGGGGTATTTCAAGCGAGAACGGAGGGGGAGCGCAACGCTTCCCCGAGAGCCCGTTTCGTCTATCGGGTCCGGTGGCCCTCGGTGTCGGCGAGCACGATCCGCGGGAGCTCGCCCTGGATCGCGGGCGTCCGACGCGGGCTCGTTCCTGGCCGGGCCGCCGGTGTCGCACGAGGCACGAGCCAACGTTCCCCCCATGCGCGCAGCTCGCGAGCGACGGGGGCCAGGCCCATTCCCATCTCCGTCAGGGAGTACGTCACCGAGAACGGTCGCGTGCTGATCACGTGGCGCTGCACGACGCCTTGGTTCTCGAGGTACTTCAGGGTCGCGCTGAGGGTTTTCGCGTTGAGGCGGGCGCTCGACTTGAGGATCTCGCTGAAACGCTGCGGCCCCTCGAGCAAGCGGTGAATGATCGCGAGGCGCCACTCGGTTCCGATCACGCCGACCGAGGCCAGCACCGGGCACAGATGGCGCCCCTGCATCGCCGCGGAGTCGCAGGAAGCGTCGACCGGAGTCTCGGGGCGGGTAGTTCGACGGGAACGTTCGGCTTGCATGGGGCTCACTGGGGCATCGAGCGCCGGACCGCTCTTATAGTTACCGTATGGAATTAGCTGGCCCCGGGTAACCGAGTGGGCCGACGGCACCGCCCACCGACCGACCGCTCCCGCGCGTACGTTTTGTCCGTGCGCTCCCCTCCGAAGGAGATGGCGCTCAGGCGGAGGGAGATCGAGCTCTCCGTCGAGCAACCGCTGGGTCCCCCCGCCGATGGGACCGTGCGGCTGAGCGTGCGCTTCGAGCTCGGGCCGCAAGAGAGTACCTCCGAACCGGAGGACCTGGCGACCGCGCTCGCCGAGCTTCGAGAGGAGCTCGCCGAACTCGTCGGCTCCCCGGGGGCGGCGACCCACGAGGATCGTGATCTGGCCGAGCTCGTCGAGACGTATCGTCCTCGACAACCGGAGCTCCTCGAGCTCTTGCGGGGAGAGGGCGATCTCTCCCCTCGAGAGTATGAGCTGCTGAAGGCGCACCTCGCAGCGGCGCCCCCCGGGGCCGCGCTCGCCGACTCGCGACCGGCAGGTCCGACCGTCCCGGCGATTCCCGCGACCCCCGTGGGACCCGCGACGCCACGGGACGTACCCGATCTCTTGCGGGAGTACCATATCGAGTCGTTACGCCAAGCCGGCGCCGTGCGAGCCCGACGCCAGATCTCCTTCGAGGAGTACATGGCGCTCAAACGCCATTTCGAAGAGGCGCCGACCGTTCCGCCGGAACCCCGGCCGCGGGCCTAGAACCGCAGGCGTCGGATCACGGGCAGCGCCAACAACCCGGCGGCCCCGACCAGGACCATGAACACGCCGACCGTCGCACCGACCCAGGCGAGGGGCACCGCCGCGATCAGGAACCCGATCGCGATCGCTCCGGCCGCGCGCGAACTTCCGCGGAAGACGTAGGAATTGGTGATGGTCCGCGCGACGAGCTCGCGGGGAGCCGTCGCTTGAAGGTAGACGAGCCAGGTGGCGAAGAAGATCCCGTCGACCGCGCCGACGGCGAACCAGCCGAACGCGCTCGCGAGCAGTTGCGGGGCGGCATAGATCGCGCCGACGAGCAAGAGCCCCTCGGCCACCGGCCCGATCCCGAGGACGATTCCGAGCCACCGACGAGGGTTCATCTGCCCCAACGCGAGGACCCCGAGCCCACCTCCGATCGCGAAGGCGGTGAACATCACCCCGTAGGCGGCGGCCGGCGCCGCGAACCGCTCGCTCGCCAGGACGGGCAAGAGGATCGCCGGCGCAGCGGTGAAGAACGACTGGAACGCGGAGTACACCGAGAGTTGGAGGAGCGTGCGATCGGATCCTCCGAAGAGGTATCTCCACCCGGCCCGGAACTCGCTCCATACCGAGCGAATCGCGCGGACGACGCGAGGTACGTCCACGCCGAGCGCCGAGATCCCGGCCGCGACGTTGAGGCCGGCATACAGGAACGCCCCGTAGGAGGGGCCGACGAGGAGAAGCAGGGCCGACCCGGCCGCGTACCCGACGATCTGGCCGCCGCCGGCCCCGGCATTCATGACCACGCTCGCGCGGAAGAGCGTCGGGGCGTCCACGATCTCGGGCGGTACGGCGTTAGAGGCGGTCCAGGTGAAGTCCCAGACGCTCGAGATGAGCACGACCAGCCCGAGGAGGAGCGGGACCGTCAGGACCCCGGCTTCAGCGGCGAACCCGAGGGCCGCCGCTCCCGCCGCCTGCAGCAGGTATCCGACGATCAGCACGGGCCGGAGATTGTGAACACGATCGATGTACGGGCCGATGAGGAAGGCGAGCGCATAGACCCCGAACTCGATACCGACGACGGCTCCGACGATCGTGACCTGGTGGGTGATCGTGTAGGCGAGCCACGGGATCGTGACCGCGTACACGGCGTATCCCGCCTCGCCGAAGACGTAGGATAAGAAGAACGCGAAGAAGCGGCGGTCCGCGAAGAGGCGGGCGTACGCGATCGGAACGTCGCGGGGGACCGCCGACGCGTCCTCCGTCATCCGGGGCTCACGAGGTCGTCGGCTTACCGAGCAGCGCGATCGCGAGACAGCCGACGTCGGTGACCCCGGCCTGCATCGGGATCGCGCGTGCCCGTCCGGCCGGCACCGTGGCCTGCGGATCGGTCGGCCGCCCGATCACCGCGCCGGGAGGGTACTCCGTGCTCCCGATGGGCCCGGAGGTCCGCAGGAGCGCGATGCACATCTCCGGTCGCCGCATCCGCTCTTGCGCTCGATGGAGAAATCGGGCGAGTCCGGGCCCCTCATCGGCCCCTTCGGGCAGTCCGAGGGTGGTCATGGCGAACGCGCCGATCCCCTGGCTGTGGTCGAGCTCGAGATCCGCTTCCCGCGCGACGATCCCCTCGAACCGTTCGATGAACCGGTCGGCGGCGAGCTCGGGCGAGCCCTCGATCTGGAGCATAGCGAGCCGGCTGCGCCACTTCTTGTCGAAGAGGACGTCCCCGGCCGCGCGGAGCGCGTCGTTCGGTCCCGCGATTCGCACGGGGCGATGCCGCGGGGCCGCTCCCACGAGAGCCGGACCACCTCCCGGAGCGAGATCCGCGAGCGACATCGTGGGCAAGGCGCTCTCCAGGTGGAGGCGTCGCAGTACGGCGCGCGCCTGTTCGCGTTCCGCGGGAGCGACAGGGTGGACCGGCCCGCCCCCGAGGAGCGTGGCACCGTCGCCGTGATCGACGACGAACGTCGCGATGTCGGCTCTCGGGACCGCCGTCCCGAGGCGGCCCGCGACCGGACCGCGCGCGAGGACTCGCGCGAGGAGGCCGACCTCCCGGCCGCTCGCCCCCCGTACGTGGGCGTCCGAAAGAAACCGACCGAACTCCTCCCCGGACATTCCCGGAGGTGGGAGTGCGAGCGCCGCGATCGTTCCCGGAGACAGGAGCAGGAGGAGCAACTGTCGTTCGCCCAGGCTCTCCGCCACCTCGAGCGCTCCCCGGGCGACCTCCTCCGCCCGCGGAGAACCAGGGCCCCCCAGAGGAAGCGGGATGTGGAGGAACGGGAGTTCGGGCGGAATCGGAGTCGGTCCCACGGTAAAGCCGGTCGTGAGCCGGTCGTGAAGGGCGTCGAACGCCGCGATCGCCATGGAACCCGCCGCCGAGCCGCAGGCGATGAACGCGACGTCCCGGTAGTACCCGACCGGGACGAACCGGTTCCCGATCCGCATCGCGTCCCCTTCGATCCGGAGGGCGTCGCGAACGCCGCGGTAGGCGTCGGCCGCTTTCACCGCCGCCTCGTAGGCGAGCGCGGGCAACGGATCGGGGCCTTTCGGCAGCGGGATCCCGTGCGGGAATGGGTCCCAGGGGAACTGGCCGATCACGCCCGCTCGATGAAGCTCTGACTAAAAGGGTCTCGATATCGATCCGGGACCCCGGCCGTCGGCGCTTCGAAGGTTCCCGACGGCCGATTTACCCGAGTTGGAGCCGTTCGGCGGGGATCGCGCGGTCGGCTTCGGCGAAGCGCTGGGGGCCGAACACCGAGGGATCGAGGTCGGTCGGCTCCCCCAGGACCGCACGGGCAACGCGCTGGGTCGAAGCCGGGGCGAGCATGAACCCGTGTCCCCCGAACCCGTTCGCGTGCACGAATCCAGGAAGCCGCGAGTCCGTTCCCATCACCGGGAACCCATCCGGAGTATCGTCGTAGAACCCCGACCATGCGCGCAGGACTCGGAGCGATCGGAACTGGGGGAAGAGCGCCACGAGCCCCCGAGACATTCGCGCGAGGAAGTCGAGCGAGCTCCCCATCCCCGGCCGGGGTGCTAGGGTGGGGGAGGGCGCGATGCCTCCGACGATCTCACCCCGCATGGTTTGGCTGAAGTACAGCCCGTCCGAGACCCGAACGACCATGGGGTCCAGGAACGGCTTCAACGGTTCGGTAGCGAGGATCTCGTGCCGAGTGGCCACGTTGGGGACATCGAGGCCGGCGCGGCGCGAGAGTTCCCCGGACCAGCCCCCGGCGGCGTTGACGCAGTGCTCGGTCGCGATGCGACCGCAGGTCGTCTCGACGGCCGCCACGCGACCCGCGGGAGCGTGGATTCCTGTGACCTCCACCCCCAGGAGGACCTCGACACCGAGGGCGCGGACGGTCTCATACAGGCCCCACAACGCCGGGAATGGGTAGAGGGTGCCGTCCGTGCGCAGGTACGCTC
>JABEUK010000025.1 GCA_013044425.1 Thermoplasmata archaeon
GCCCCCGGCCCCGGGTTAACCCGAACTCTTACTCGACCGGGATCGAGCCTACGTCGTGCACCAGTTGACGGGCCGCCCGGGTGAACCGCAGAAGCTTCGCCATGTTCCCCCGTACCTTGAGAGTGCCTCCCATGATGGCCTGCACCGGGTCGATCTGGCGGGCGAGCACGCGTTGCCAATTCTCCGCCGACGCTTCGAACACGAACTCGCTCTCCGTGCTCCGAGAGTCCGAGACGAACCGGGCTCCTCGGCACTGCCCGTTCGCGAGATCGAGGTGGATCCCGGGCGCAGGCGCATCGACCGCGTCGCCGGTCACCCGCAGGAGGATATCACCCTCCCAGCCGCGGGCCGCGTCGGCGTACTCGGTGTCGCGGTTCACGGCCGCGCGAAGGGCATCGCCCCAGGGCTGAGAAGGAAACTTCATGATTCACCCATGCGCGACGCTCGCTTAAGCGGCTCAGGAGTACTCGTAGAAGCCGCGCCCGGTCTTTCGACCGAGGTGCCCGGCGTCGACCAATCGGCGCAGCATCGGGGAGGGGCGGTACTTCGGGTCGCCGAACTCGCGCTGGAGCGTCTCCGACACTTCCAAGGCGACGTCCAGCCCGATGAGATCTGCGAGCTCGAACGGTCCCATCGGGAACCCCGCCCCGGATTTCATGGCGAGGTCGACATCTCGGGAGGACGCCAGGCCCTCTTCGAGCACGAAGCACGCTTCGTTGAGGACCGGGAGGAGGATCCGGTTGACGACGAATGCCGGCGACTCCTTCACCCGGACCGGAACGATCGGGAATCGGTGGTTGCGCAGCCCCTGCAGGAATTCGATCGTATCGGCCATCACGTCCTCGCGGGTATCGACGCCGCCCGCCACCTCGATCAAGGGGAGCGTGTACGGCGGGTTGAAGAAGTGAGTGACGAGGGTTTGGGAGACGTGCCGGAGACCGCGGGCGAGCCGGGTGATCGAGAGGGAGGAGGTGTTCGAACCGATGACCGCGTGCTCGGGAAGGACCGCGTCGAGCGCTTCGAGCACCGGCCGTTTGACCTCGGTGCGCTCGAAGACCGCCTCGACCACGAAATCCACATCCCTAAACTCGTCGTACGTGGTGGTGCCGCGGACGCGCGCCAGCACCTCCGCTCCACGGGCGGGCGTGAACTTGGGCGCGAGCCTCGCGCGGAGCGTCGTGATCTGAGCGTCCGTGAGTTGGACGCCGAACGACCCGATCCGTTCGATCTCCTTGTCCGCGCGCCCGGCGTTGTACGCGACGAGCTCGTCGACATAGCCTCGCACTCGGCCGAGGCCCTTCGTCACGAGCTCCTCGCTGACGTCCTTGAGAACGACCGGGATCCCGTTGAACGCGAGGACCTCGGCGATCGCCGATCCCATGGCTCCGGCTCCCACCACGCCCGCCTGCGTGACGCGCATCGTCTACCCTCGCCGGAAGGAGCGCGAGGGCGTGAATAGGCTATCGGCCGTCCGGCTCCGCGATGGCACAGAGTTTAAGGGCGGCCGCTTCTCGGTGCTATCGCGCGGGGATGGCCCAGCCCGGTAAGGCGCAGGATTGCTAATCCTGTGGTGATTTCACCTCGGGGGTTCAAAGGGAGGTCGGGAGAGTCCCGGCCTTCGGAAACTCCCCCTCCCCGCGTTCCGGGACCCCTATCCGGGGGGCGTCGAGCTGAGGCGATACACGTCGCCGTCCTTCCGGATACCGACGGTGTCGCCGATCACCGGCAACGGACCCTCCACGATCCCGAGCAGGCGGACGGCTTCGGTCAGCTCGACCAGCGCGATCCGGTGAGGGATGCTCCAGCCTTCCGCGGGGCTCGTGAGCTCCGTGACGGCGACCACGGTTCCGAGGGACGGGACCTCCACCTCGAGCGCCTCCCGCATGCCGCACCGGGGGCAGAGGCCGGTGCCCGGAACGTACAAACCTTGGCACGAGACGCAGCGCCGGAGCTGTAGGGCGGACGCCATGGTTAGGACGCCTCCCGGCCGAGTATCGTAACGAAATTGTGGGACCCGATTCCGCCGATCGACTGAGCGAGCCCGATCCGCGGGCGCTGCGGAAGCGCTCGCGGCCCGGCCTCGCCCCGGAGCTGGCAGGCCACCTCCGCGATCTCGGCGAGCCCGGAGGCGCCGATGGGGTGGCCGCGGCCGAGCACGCCTCCGGATGGGTTGACGGGAAGTCGGCCGTCCGGGGCCCCCCAGCCCTGCACGAACCAGTTCCCGGCCTCGCCCGGACCGCAGACCCCGAGGTCCTCGAGGTCGACGAGCGCGAACGGAGCGAACGCATCGTGGAGCTCGACCACGTCGAGCTCCTTGCGGGTGATGTGGGCCATCTCGTACGCACGCCTCGCCGCTACCCGCGTCGCCGCGAAGGTCGTGAGATCGACCCGGTCGATCAGTCGCATCGCGTCCAACCCCTGTCCGAAGCCGAGGACCGAGGCCGGTCCGGCACCTTTCTCCACGACGAGCGCCACGGCTCCGTCGGAGATGGCGGGGCAGTGCAACAGTCGCAGGGGCAGCGCCACGGGCCGGCTCGCGTTGACCTCGTCGAC
>JABEUK010000026.1 GCA_013044425.1 Thermoplasmata archaeon
AGGGACGACCTGGTCGACCAGCCCCTGCGCGTGGGCTTCCTTCGCGGAGACCGATCGGCCCGTTAGGATCCACCGTCGGGCCGCCGCGGGGCCGATGCGGCGGGGGAGACGTCGGGTCCCGCCCCACCCGGGCATCACCCCGAGGTTGATTTCGGGCTGCCCAAAGGCGGCATCGTCGCTCGCGATGATGAAATCGCAGGCGAGCGCGATCTCGCAGCCTCCCCCGAGACAAACCCCATTCACGGCCGCGATCACCGGAAGCGGGAGCCGCTCGATACGTCGAGTGGTTCCCTGCCCTCGCTCACCATGGTCGTGCGCCTCGGCGGGACCCATCGGCGCCATCTCGCGGATGTTCGCGCCGGCCGCGAACGCTCGATCGGACGCGCTGGCGAGCACGACCGCGCGGACCTCAGGGTCGGCTTCTGCTTCGTCCAACCGGCGGGCGAGGGCGTCCAGCACCTCGCGGTCGAGCACGTTGACGGGGGGATGGTCGATCGTCACTAGGGCGATGGGGCCTCGGCGTTCGTATCGAATGGGTCCGTCGGGCGGTGGATCCGTCACGCCCGGCGGAGCGGCGAGCCATAATTAACGGTCGCCGGCCCGAGGCGACAACCCTTTTCGGGCCGGCACCTTCGCTCACCGTGCGCGCGTCCGTGTCGGGAAATCCGCAGGGGATGGAGGGAGTCTGACCGATGGTCCGCGAAGCCGTCTCTACCTGGTTTGGTGCGTTCCTGCTCGACGGCGGGAAGGTCGTCCGGTCGTTCCCCTGTCCCCAGGATGCGACTGCGATCCGAGAGCGGATGGCCCTCCGCCGGGCCGGAGAGCTCACCCCGGAGGACGAGCGTCTGGTGGGGGAGGCGGCGGGCACCGACGTGGGAACGCGCGACCGGCGCCTCGCCGACCGAGGTCTGAGGTTCGACCTTCGACTTCGCGGCTCGGTGGATCCCACGACCGTCGGCTTGGGCCCTCGGCTGCTGCGCGACCCCCTCGTGGAGGAGGCCGACCGAGCGCTGCACGCGGGCTGGGACCCTTCGATCCACGTCCAGGAGGCGGTGCGCGCGATGACCGACCTCGATCACATCCGCAACCTCCTGGGCGAGCGCGTCGGGAGCTGGAACTCGCGCGACGCGCCCGAGACCGATCCCGGCGATCACGCGGCCGCCGCGCGGCGGCTTCTCGAGGACCTCACTCCGGCCTCCGGACTCTCCCCGCCGGATCCGAGCCTCGCCCGAGCTCGCCGACGGCTCGCTGAGACGTACTGGTCCATCGAATCGGTGCGCTCGGATCTGGACAAGGCGATCGAAGAGACGGTCCCGCGGCAGTGTCCGAACCTTTCAGCGCTCCTGGGTCCTGCGCTCGCCGCCCGCATGCTCGCTCAGGCCGGTGGCCTCGATCGCATGAGCCGAATGCCCTCGAGCACGATCCAGGTCCTCGGAGCGGAGCGGGCGTTCTTCGAGCACCTGCGCGGGCGGGCACCTCCGCCCCGGCACGGCCTCCTGTTCTTGCACCCGCGGATCCAGTCGGCCGGCCGGACCGAACGCGGCCGCCTTGCCCGCGCCCTCGCCGGGAAGACCGCTATCGCGGCCCGGCTCGACCGCAACGGCGCCCCGCTCGACCCCGATCTCGCGCGCGAGTTCGAGAATCGGGCGTCCGTGATTCGCACGAACCCCCGCCGGCGCGGGGCTGCGCGATCACGCTCGCCACTTCACCGAGCAGCCCAGCACCGGTAGCTCCGCCGGTGCCACCGGCTGGCCGACCAGGGCGGCGTCCAGCGCCGCCTCCAGGTACGGATGGTAGACCGCTTCCGGATGCTCGTGGTTGTCGTCGATGCGGCCCTGGAAGATGAGTCGGCGCTCCCGGTCGAAGAGCATGGCGTGCGGGGTCACGAGCGCGCCGTAGGCGCGGGCGATCTCCTGGGACTCGTCCCGCAGGTACGGGAACGGGTAAGCATGCTCCTCGGCCCGGCGCGCCATCATCTCCATTCGATCGTCCGGGTACGCGACCGCGTCGTTCGCATTGATCAGGACCATCCCGACCCCGCGGGGGCCGTACTTTCCGCCGATCGCGACCATCCGATTCTCCCAGGCCTGGACGTACGGGCAGTGATTGCACCACCAGACCACGAGCAAGAGGGGCTCCTTCGCGAACTCCTCGATCCGATGCACGCGCCCGTCCGTTCCGGGAAGTGCGAAAGTCGGGGCGACGTCACCGGGATGGAGCTTGAACTCGGAAAGCTCTGCCACAGGTTGCCGAGAGAATTCGACCTCTTAGCGGTTGAGCGTCGGGGATATCCCCCTCTCCGCGCTTTCCCCGTCGAACGAGCGCATGGACGAGGAGGACGGGTCCCCGATCGGTGCGGAGGAGAACGAGCGACGGGACGAAGCGTCATTGCGCCGGGCGGAACTCGCGTGGAGGGCCGCGACCGTAGCCGGGCGATCCCTCTCGATCGGAGTCGGCGTCCCCGCCACGGCCGTGTGGGTGGACGAGGCCCGGCGCCGCGGGATCCCGATCGTCCGGCGTCGCACCGGCGGCACCGGAGTCCTACACCTGCCGGGGGACCTCGTCTGGTCGATCGTCCTTCCCCGGGCGGATCCCCGCGTGGGCCGGGACTACGCGCATGCGTACGCTCGGCTCGGCGCCGGCGCGACCCGTTTCCTCACCGAGCTCGGATTGGAAGCAACGTGGACGGCCGCCCCGTCCCTCTCGAGGTCCTGCTGTACGCTCGGGGAGCGAGGATCCGTGCTCACGGCGAAGGAACGCGTCGTGGGAGGGGCGGCCCAGCATCTCACGCGGACGGCCCTCCTGCACCACGGCACGATCTCCGTGACGGTCGATCGATCTCTGGTGCGCTCGCTGTTCGACCTGAGGAGCCCGTCGGATGCGGATCGGCTGGCGGGCATCGCGGAGCTGGGGATCGGGCTCTCAGGAGCGCAGCTCACCGCCCGGCTCTCGGAGTCGCTCCGGGCAGAGTTCGCTTAACGGGGCGGCTCGGTCCCCGGATAGGAAGGTCCAGGGCGGCGCGCCTTCCAGAGTGGATCGGCCTCGCGCTCGGCGTCGCGTCGGATCTCCTCCCACGACGCGCGGGTGAGGGTTCGGCCCCGGACGACACACTCGCCGTCCACGTAGACCGAATCGATCGCTCCCTCCTCCGCCGAGTAGGCGAGGTGCGAGACGATCACTGCCGTCCGAGCGGGAACGAGCGTCGGATGGTCGAGGCGGAAGAGCGAGAAGTCGGCGCGCTTGCCGACCTCGAGCGAGCCGAGGTCCGGGCTCCGGCCGAGAAGATGGGCCCCTTCGATCGTAGCCATGTCCAGAAGGGTCTGGGCGGGCAGCGCGCCGGGGTCCCACCGGTGATGCTTCTGGAGGAGGCCCGCGACGTGCATCTCGCGCAGCATCGAGAGGGAGTTGTTGCTGGCGACCGAATCGGTGCCGATCCCCACCCGCACCCCGGCGCTTTGGAGCTCGACGACGGGGCAGACCCCACCCACCGCGAGCTTTAGGTTCGAGCTTGGGCAGTGGGCCACGCCCACGCGGCGCGCCCCTAGGATCTCGATCTCCTTCCGGGTCAACCAGACCCCGTGGGCCCCGATCATGCGCGGGCCGAGGAACCCGATCTCGTCGAGCCACATCACGGGGCGTTGGCCCGTCTTCGCCTCGTGATCGTGGACCTCGCGGCGCGTTTCGGAGAGGTGGAAGTGGCAGAGCGTTCCGGTCTCCTCCGCAAGCGAGCGGGTGCCGAGCCACGTCTCCTTCGAGCAGACGTACACCCCCTGCGGTGCGGCGAGCGGGGTGACCCGGGGATGATCCTTCCATCGGCCGATGAACGCTCGGGCGTTGTCGAGTGGGGCTCCTTTCTGGGTGGTCAGTTCCGGATCGAGGACCGCCCAGCCTAGAAACCCCCGGATGCCGAGACGATCGACGGCGCGCGCGACCGCGTCCTCGTGATAGTACAGATCGAGAAAGGAGGTCGTCCCGCCCAGGAGCATCTCGGCGATCCCTGCGGCAGCCCCGGCCTCGACGTCCTTCTCGACCCGGTGCGCGTCGACCGCGAACAGGGTCTCCAGGAACCCGGAGAGATCGCGCTCGTCCGCGATCCCGCGCAACAGCGACATCGCGACGTGCCCGTGCGTGTTGACGAACCCCGGTACCGCTGCGAACGCCGTCGCATCGACGACCTCGGCACCCGTCCGCGGAGCGTCGGGGCCGACGTGCGTGAAGCGGCCGCCCTCGATGCGAAGATCCCCGCGCACGATCCGGCGCCGGGCGTCCTGCGTGACGAGGAGCGCCCCGGTGAGCACGACCG
>JABEUK010000027.1 GCA_013044425.1 Thermoplasmata archaeon
GGCTTGGGCATGGGGACGCGCGTGCGGATCGTCTCCCAGATCGGATCGATCGACTCGTAGAAGGCCGGCGCTACGCCCGGACCGGCGAGGGCAGCCGAGGCTCGTTCGAGCGGGGCGACGAGATCCGCCGTCTCCAGGCCCTTCGCCCGGGCGAACTCGATGGACGAGCGCGCGAGGGCGAGCTGGAGCTCCGCCGTTTTCCGAGCGTGCGCGGCCTCCCGGTCGGCGGGCGCCATCTGGAGCTCGGGGTTCCATTGGGGAGGTTGCGGGAACGGGATCGCGACGCGCAGCGAGCGGAACGGCTCCGGGATCGTGGGCCACCGGGGTTCGTGCAGGCGCACGGCCAGGGCGTCCAGTTGGCCAAGGGCCTCCGGCCAGTCGCCCGCGGTGTAAGCGGCTTCCGCGCGCTCAAGCGGTGCGGCGAGGTCGGAGCTTGGTGCCCCGCGCCAGATGTCCAGCGAGAGCGCCACGCGCGAAGGAGCGAGTCGGCGCAGGATCTTCTTCTCCGGCGGTACCGTCACGGCGGGGACTGCGGGCGGAGGGGGCGTGGTCCCTGGAGGACGGTTGGGGGCACCGGGCATGGGAGCGTTCGTCGCGCGTTCCTTACAGGAACTCTGCGAACTCCTGGGTGATCTCGGGATGCTTGTCGCGCACAGCCTTGAGGATGTTGTGGACGCTGAGCTTCTGCAAGTGAACGGTGGACAGCGCATCGACGAGCTTGTTGAAGATCTCGTCGGAGAGCGTGCAGAGCTTCTCCTTGGCGAGCCAGTTGCGGTAGAGCTTCTCCTCGAGGCGGGCACGCCAGCCTCGGTCGTACTTATCGAGGAACGTCTTGGAGAAGTCGCCGGCGTGGACCGACTCGGCGGCCACCGTTCCGCAGATCTTGCCCGCGATGCAACCGTTCGCGATGCCCCCACCGGTGAGCGGGTCGATCATCCGAGCGGCATCCCCGACGATCATGATCCCGTCGGCGGCGCTCTGCTTCACGGGTGGGGAGATCGAGACGCCTCCACCGACCATGTCGATCTTCTTTCCCTTCGCGTAGGCCGGGTGCTTCGCGATCCAGTCGTCAAGGTACTTGCGGGCCTCGGCCATCCCCGTGATCTTGCTGAGCTGCACGCCGATCCCAACGTTCGCGAGTCCCTCGTCCTTGGGGAAGATCCAGACGTAGCCACCCGGGGCGACCTTCCCGAGGTAGAAGTCACAGTAGCGAGTGTCGCAATCGACGTTGGTCATCCGGTACTGGAGGCAGGAGTCCATGTCCCGGGTGGGAATGTTGGTCGACAGGCCGGCCCAGCGGCCCACTTGACTCTCGAAACCATCGGCGGCGATCGTTACCTTCGCGCGGATCTCGAACGGTTCCCCAAACTGCTTGACCCGCGCACCTAGGACCTGTCCGCCGTCCTTCAAGACCCCGACGGCGGCCGTCTTGAGGAGGAACTCCGCTCCGGCGTTCGCGGCGTCGATGGCGAGCGCTTTGTCGAACCCGTCCCGCTCGACGACGTAGCCGACCTCGTTCCCCGCGCTCTTCTCGTTGATCTCGAACACCGTCTCGTTGGGAGCGAAGATCCGGGCGCCTTCGACCTCGAGGTTGATCCACTTCCCGGGCTTGATGCCGACCTCGGGAAGCCAGTCCTTGCTCATTCCCTCGCCGCAGCGCACGGGACTACCGATCTCCTGACGCTTCTCGATCACGAGCACACGGGCGCCCTGCTTGGCCGCCCACTTGGCCGTCATCGAGCCGGCAGGCCCGGCGCCTATCACCAGAACATCGGTCTTTAGGTCCTGAACCACGATCTTGCTCCCGAGAACCCACCCCTCAGTCGATCTCGATCGCTCCGACGGGGCACGCCTTCACGCAAATCTCGCAACGAGTGCAGATCTTCTCATCGAACGTAATGCGGGTCTCATCGAGGTAAATGCAGTTGAGCGGGCACACCCCGACGCAAGCGCCACAGTAGATGCATAGCTGCCCGCTCGACTCGATATGGAGGGTCTTCTTGCTCGGCACGTCGCTATCGAGAAATCGAACCGGCCCCCTCTATTAAAGGCTCCCTCGGACGGCTCGGCGCGGGCGGGACCCGCCCCGGGTGTTGAAACCGGTTCCCGAGCCCGGCCCCCGAGCGCAGGGTCGTTTTCGCGGTAGCTCTAGGTGCGTTGCGCACGCTATAACTGCGCCCCGTTCCGTCGGAGGTCATGCGCGAATGGGAGCGCTACCTACCCGAAATCACCGTGACGGTGACGATCGGGCTCGCAGCGATTGCCTCACTCGCCGTGTATGCCACCTACGGGATCCTCACCTGGGCGTTTTCGGTTATCTGGGGCCTCTCGGTCCTGAGCTCCGTCAGCCTATTCTTCGCGGTCCGCCGCTCGGGCGAGGATTGGCACACGGAGCTGCGGAACCTCTTCCTCATCGGGCTGATCGTCGGGCTCGTCAGCGTGTTCACGGGCCTTGGCAACAACGGCACCGACGAACCGTATGGGATAATCGGGTACCTCTCCGAGATCCTCCACGGACAGGACCCGTACACGACCCACTTGGTGCTGAACTACACGGTCCATGTACTGAACGTCTGGTCGTCGCCCGTCAACTCCTCCAGCTACTACTCCTACCTCCCGCTCCTCATCTTCATCCAGATCCCCGGGGCGGGAGCCATCGGTTACGAGCTGATGTGCCTCGGATTCTGGGCCGGACTCGTCTACCTCGTCCGCAACGACGAGTTCGCCGCGCTTTCGCTCGCCTCTCCGGTCGTCGCGCTGACCGCGGCCAATGGGTTCACCGATCTTCCCGTGATCTTCCTGATGACCCTGTCGCTCCGCGGGTGGACCGGTCCCAAGGCGAAGATCGTCGAGTACGCCACGTACGGGATGAAACAGTTCGCGAACCTCTTCTGGGTCGTCTACTACATTCTGAAGCGGGACATCCTCCAGTGCGTCCTCGTCGTCCTCATCACGCTCGCCTTCGCACTCCCGTTCCTCCTGTGGCACCCGCTCGGTATCTGGTGCCAGGCGCTCGCGTTCAGCATCGGTTCGTCGTGCACGGGCCAGCCCAACTCCGCCCGTCAGATCTCCGACCTCTACTCGCACTGGAACTACTATCTGTGGATACTCTGGGTCTACGTGCTCTTCCACGGCTACATCCACCAAGCCGGGAGACGGGTGTGGGCTCGCATGCGGGGTTCGCACACCCCATCGGAGGCTGCCCTCGCGCCGGTCGAGGCACCGTGAGGCGACGCCCGGGATCCCCCATTCGAACCTTCCGCGCAAGAACGAGGAGGCCGATCGGACCGGACGGAGGTCGCAGAGGGTGATGGTAGAGCCGGATGCGATCGACTCGCCCGAGGCGAGACGCCAACGCCGCCTCCAGTACGCAGGACTCTGGACGCTCGGGCTCGCAGTCCCGGCCGCCGTGCTCGGACTCGAGGGCGTCTACAATCCCGGCCAGCAGGTTTCGAGCTCGATGCCCACCCTCCTGGGACTCTGGGCGCTCTTCTACCCCCTCTTGGTCTACCGACTGCACCTGATCCGACTATCGTCGTTCGCCCTGATCTTGGCGTTCGCGAGCGTCACGGTCGCGTTCGTCTCCATCGTGACGGGCTGGGGGAACAGCATGACGGACGAACCGTACGCGATGCCGGCGTTCATCCACCCGCTTCTCCAGGGCCAGAACCCCTACACGACTCCGATCTACGTGACGTACAACCAGTACGGCACCATCTTCTATCTCGGACCGACCAACTACGTCTACCTGCCGCTCCTGATCTTCCTGCAGCCGTTCATCGGCGTCGGTACCGCTTATGCCGGCACCGTCTACAAGATCTACGCGGTCCTCGCCTGGGCTGCCACGCTCTTCCTCGTTCGGAAGAACGCCTTCGCCGTGGTGGCGATCGGCCAGCCGTACATGGCCCTGCTCGCGGCTAGCGGGTTCAACGATTTTGTCGTCCTCCTGTTGCTCACTCTCGCGTTCGTCGGGTTCAATGGCCGACGTCAGAAGTGGGCCGAGATTCTCGCCCTCGGTTGTAAGCAGTTCGCGAACGCGTTCATCGCGATCTATTGGGCCATCAAACGCGATTGGACCAACCTTACCATCGCCCTCGCCGTAAGCATCGCCTGGGTGCTGCCGTTCCTGATCTGGGACCCGTCCGCCTTCTTCTGCGACGCCGTTCTATTCTCGCCCTCCGTCTGCGGAGGTGCGAGCACCGGCGGGGTGCTCCTCCATCTGAACTACTGGGCCTGGCCCGTATGGATACTCGGAGTGTTCTTCGTCCCACTTCGGTCGTACTACTACCGCATCCGGAATCGGATGAGCCCGAGAGCGCGCGCTCCCGTACCAAAGCCGCCGGAGCCCATCTCGGTTCGCTCCGAGGGACGGGAGCCTCCCCGCTCGCGTCCGGGGTCGGGCGGGCCAGGGACTCCCGACCCGCCCGCGGAGATCCCAGTTA
>JABEUK010000028.1 GCA_013044425.1 Thermoplasmata archaeon
GGGTGGGTCGAGGAGCCAGATGGGACTCGGCCCCCAGAGGGGGGCGTAATCGCCGGGGAGCACGACGAACCTCCTGCGAAGGAGATCGAATCCTCCGAGCCGGACGGGAGAGCCCGGAGAGTCGCGTCCAGGTTCTTGGTCCACGCCTTCGACGACGGAGGAGGTCTTGTGGACGAGCTCGCTACCGCGTGGGCTCAACAGAAGGCGAACCCTCCCCATACATCGAGGGGATTGATTACCGGTCGAGTTCAAGATGCGAGCGCCTCCGGGGCGGAGGCGGTTCCCATCGCTCATATAGACCGACTCACTGGGCCGACCCGCAGCGGGGTAGGGTAGTCAGGAAAACGGTCGGCCTCGCCGGCCGTCCTGAAATCCCGACGGGCTCATAACCCGTAGATCCATGGTTCAAATCCATGCCCCGCTATCCGCCATCCCCACCGTGCACGAAGCTCTGAATCGACCCTCGGAAGCTTCGGCAGCGAGCGCAACGACCTTGTAGGCCCGAACTCCTCGAGGAAAGTGATGGCCGCACCGATCATCCAGCATGTGACGGTGGCGGCCGACGATTCGGCCATCGCCCGCGAGGCGCTGGGATTCGCCATCGATCTCGCGAAGAAGTATGGTGCCGAACTGACGGTCCTCACGGTCGCTCCCCTCGTGCCGCTCTACGTGGCCTCTTCCGAACCCTGGGTGCCCGCGACGTCCCCCGACACCGACACCCCGTACTATCGCCAACTCTTGGACCGCGCGGTCCAGGAGGCAAGGACCGCCGGGGTCCTCGCGAAGGGAATCTGTGTGGAGGGCGTGGCGGTGGACGAAATCCTGGCCCAGGTAGAGACGAACCCACCCGACCTATTGGTGATCGGATCGCGCGGTCTCTCCCGCGGCAAGAGGCTCTTGCTGGGGAGCGTATCGACCGCGATCTTGCACGCCGTGAAATGCCCGGTGCTCGTCGTTCACCCGCGGTCTACGACGCCTTCGTCGTGATTCGCAGGCGGGTCGGGCACGGGAGCTTGTGGGAGGCCTTGCGCAGGGCTTCCTTGGCGTCCGGAATGTGGGCCGCCGTCGTATAGATCGACATGAGCTCGACGCCGATCTGAGCGCGCACCGCGTGTCCGACAGGCTTTCCGAACGCCCGTCGCATCCCCGAGGAGATACGGTCCGCCCCGGCACCCATGGCCATCTTGTGCTCCCGGAGGATCTGGTGCGGGAACCGTCGAACTTTGAGATGGTACTCGTTCGGCGCTCCCTTCTCGAGAACCCGGACCGCGCTGATGCGCGCGGCCTCGAGCGCGATGTCGCGGACCTGCGCCGCTTCCTCGGTGTTGAGCGTGAGCTCGACCGGGAAGTCCTGCCGAAGGTTGCCGGTGTCGAACTGCGTGACGCGGCACACGGGAATGCCTCCCATGTACTCCTGGCGAGTGTAGATCTGGCCCTCGACCTTGCGGTACATCCGGGCCGGTTTTCGCGTCATGGGCGCGGGCGAGACGGGGATTCCGTTAAAATGGTTGCGTATGGCTCGGGGTTGAAATCGGATGTGAAATCTGCTCGCGGGTTTGGGCGGGCTCAACCACTGCGCTCGCGCATCGACTCCCTGTGGCTCGCTCTCGATGGGGGCGGGGTCGTGAGCCGTCGGGCACCACGGGCCGACACATGAACCTCCACCGCCCGGATGCCTCGCGCACGCACGCTACGGATCACGCGCTCCCGAGCCGCAAGGGATTGGGGAGCGGCCAAGAAGCTCTCCCCGAACATCGCCTGGAAGGCCCACGCCCCGTGGCCCCGGAGGTCGTGGAGGATGCGCCGCAAACGCACCGATGCGACGCCCATCCGGTCGGTGAACCGCTCGCTAGCCTCGAAGAACCGGACGGGATCGGGGTGTTCGAGCAGCGAGTCGAGCTCGAGAGCGCTCGCTCCAGCTCGGTGGAGGAAGCGTGGGTCCCGCAACCGCGGTGGAGAGGGCATCGGGCCCCCAACGACGCCGACGATCACGGGCGGTGACCACGGCATGCGTAGGGAGTCCCCAAATGGTGGGACTCCAGGAGCTCGGCGAAATTCGAGACCGCCACCGAGGATGGCGGCCACGCCGCCGAGCCCGCCGCCCCCGAAGAGATCGCCAAGGTGGGCGATCTCGATGGCCTTCGCCCGGGGACCGCCGAGCACAGCCGAGACCGCGAGCGCGGTCGCCGTAGCACCCGCGGCGCTCATTCCGAATCCTTGTCCGATCGGCAAGTCGTGGTGGAGTCGCACGGTGAGCGAGCCGTGTCGAGTCCCCACCAGCCGCCGCGCCACGTCCGTGGAGATGGGGAACTCTTCCGAACCTCCGCCGAGAATGCGGAGGCGTCGGGTGGCACCCGGCCGCCAGGCAGCGCGCGCGACCACGCCGAGCTCCAGTACGACGCCCGCGCCCCGGGAGCCTCGGGCTCGCGGATCGGGACCGATCGAAGCGGGGGCGAAGATGCCGGTGACATGGCCGGGAGCGAACGCGCGCGCCGTACGGATTCCGTGCATGCGCTGGAACCGATTCCCGATAGAGACTGACGACTCCTTATAAACCGAGGCGTTATGCTAACGGTTGACGAGCCGAACGTTCGTCGCACTTCTACGGACATGAGCGAACCGGACTCCTCCGCACCGCCGCAGGATGCGTTTGACCGCGTGAACTTCCTCGAGCTGAGGAACACCCAGCTCGCCGAAGCGATCAAGCGAGTCGAGAGCGAACGCCACTACATGGAGTCCGAGATCCTGCGCCTCCAGCGCGAGGTCAAGCGGATGAAGACGGAGCTCGATCGCCTACGGTACCCTCCGCTGATCGTCGGAAGCGTGCGGGACGTCCTCACAGATGGCCGGGTGATCGTCAAATCGTCCACGGGGCCGGACTTCGTCGTCAACTCGGCCGAGACGGTCGAACACACGAAGATGACGATCGGCAGCCGAGTCGCGCTCAACAAACAGACCCTCGCCGTCATGGGCGTCCTCCCCGCCTCGCTCGATCCGCTCGTGACCGCGAGCGAGATCGTCGACAAGCCCACCGTCACCTACGAGGATATCGGAGGTCTCTCCGAGCAGATCCGCGAGATCCGCGAGGCGGTGGAGTATCCCCTCTTGCGCTCCGAGCTGTACAAGCGTGTGGGGGTCGACCCCCCGCGCGGAGTGCTTCTCATCGGATCCCCGGGAACGGGCAAGACGATGATCGCGAAGGCGGTCGCGCACCACACCAACGCTACGTTCGTGCGGCTCGTCGGCAGCGAGCTCGTTCAGAAGTACATTGGGGAAGGGGCCCGCCTCGTCCGCGAGCTGTTCCAGATGGCCCGGGAGAAAGCGCCCACCATTATCTTCATTGACGAGGTCGACTCGATCGGAGCGAAGCGACTCGAGGTCGCGACGAGCGGGGACCGCGAGGTCCAGCGGACGTTGATGCAACTGCTCGCCGAGATGGATGGCTTCGAACCGTTGTCGAATGTGAAGATCATCGCGGCGACCAACCGGCCCGACATCCTCGACGAGGCCTTGCTGCGACCCGGTCGCTTCGATCGTATCATCGAGATCCCGGTGCCGGCTGCGACGGGGCGCGCCGAGATCTTCAAGATCCACTCTCGCCCGATGACGATCCGCGAGCCGATCGACTTCGACGCGCTCGCGACGCGCTGCGAAGGCGCCACGGGAGCTGACATCAAGGCGATCTGCACCGAGGCCGGCATGTGGGCGATTCGCGAAGAGCGGGACCAGGTCACGGCGGTCGACTTCGACCGCGCCATCGAGAAGGTCATCGGCGAAGAGGAGCTCCGCAAGGAGTCCGTCACGATGTTCGCGTAACCCGGGCGAGCGGGCTTCGCGGTCCGGTGCCGGACCGTCAGTCCGGCCCGTCTTGGAGGGCGACCCGCGCCGCGATCCGGGGTCCGGTGGTCGAGGAGAGATCGAGGAGGTACGCCCGTTGCTCCGGGTGGAAGGCGACGGCGCGGTCGGCGGTCAAGACCGTCTGCTTCGCGTCGCGCGCCCCGACCGATACGGGAACGACCTGCAGGCCGGCGGAGAGATGCATCTGGGCGCCCTCTCCCCAGGGGGTGCGGTGGTAGCGGCACGGGACGAGGTCCGTTCCTCGGAGCGAGGCACGCGCGTGGAGCGACCCTTCGGGCGCCAGGACCTGGCCCCGGGCGAGCTCGTCGGGGTCTACCCCTTTCAGCGCGACGCCGACCCGGTCCCCGTTCGACGCTTCCGACACTTCCACGTCATGGACCTGGATCGATCGAATCTCGACGAGCTTGGAGGTCGGCCACAGCCGGAGCTTTTCGTGAGCATGGAGCGTACCCGCACGGACCACGCCGAGCGCGACCGCCCCGACCCCCTTGACGGGGAACGCATGATCGATCGGAACACTGACCGGTCCCGCTTCGACCCGCGGGGACCAGCTGTCGAGGAGCTGCCGAAGCGCCGGAAAGTCGAGCGCGGACCTCGGCCCGCTCTCGAAGCGCGTGCCCTTCAGTAGACGGTCGACTTCCTCCTCCCCGACGGCCGGGCCGAGGACTACGGTGGTCGGAAGATCGTACAGATCGGCGACCGCGATCGTCTCGGCGATCGAGCGGGAGAGCTGATCGATGACCAGCAGGCAGCGATCGGCCATCCCCAGGGTCACGAAGAGCGGTGGAACCTTCTCGGGGAAGTTCGTGGGCTCGACGCATGTGATCACGTGGTCCTCGGCCACCTGGTTGAACAGCGTGACGTCCGAGGCGCTACCCTTCTTGCCGAACTCCTTCGCGATGTCCCGCGCGCCGACGATCGCGATCGTGACTCCGGCCATAGGACCTCTTACGGAACGGTGGCCGCACGCGGGTTCGACGAACGGAGGACGATCTCAGAGTCGTGCACGTCGACCGTCACCTCGGTGCTGTCCTTGAGTTCGCCGGAGAGGATTTTTTCCGTGAGCGGGTCGACCACGAGTCGCTGGATCGTTCGTTTGAGGGGGCGTGCGCCGAAGACCGGGTCGAAGCCGGTGCGCGCGAGCATCTTCTTCGCGCTCGCGCTGACCTTCAACGTGATGCGTCGGTCCTTCAACCGTGCCTCGACCTGGGCGATCTGGACCCCGACGATCTCGGCGATCTCCTTCTCGGTGAGCGCGTGGAAGAGCACGATCTCGTCCAACCGATTGAGGAACTCCGGGCGGAAGTGCTCCCGGAGCGCCGGCTCGATGAGCGCGCGGCGGGCAGAATCCGAGCCGACCCCACCGAGGAGCTCGGATCCGAGGTTACTCGTCATGATAACGAGCGTGTTGCGGAAATCGACCGTACGTCCCTGCCCATCCGTCAGCCGACCTTCGTCCATCAGCTGGAGGAGCACGTTGACGACCTCGGCATGGGCCTTCTCGATCTCGTCAAAGAGAATCACCGTGTACGGGTGGCTGCGCACGGCCTCGGTCAGTTGACCGCCCTCCTCGTACCCGACGTACCCCGGTGGCGCTCCGATGAGCCGCGCGACCGTGTGCCTCTCCATGTACTCACTCATGTCGATCCGCACGAGCGCCCGTTCGGAGTGGAACAGGAACAGCGCGAGCGCCTTCGCGAGCTCGGTCTTGCCAACGCCGGTCGGACCGACGAACAGGAAGCTGCCCATCGGCCGGTTCGGATCGGCGAGCCCGCTGCGGGCACGGCGCACGGCTCGGGAGACGGCCTCGACGGCCTCGTCCTGCCCGATGACCCGTCGACGCAGCTCGCCCTCCATGTGGAGCAGTCGCTCCTTCTCTCCCTCCAGCATCCGGCTGATTGGGATGCCGCTCCACTTCGAGATGACGTAGGCCACATCTTCCTCGGTGACCTCTTCGCGCAGGAGGCTTTCCCCGACGGGAGTCTCCACCTCGGCGGTGAGCGATTCGACCTTCTTCTGGAGCTCCGGCATCGTTCCGTATCGCAGTCGCGCTGCAGCCTCGAGATCGCCGTCGCGCTCGGCCGCCTCCTCGGCCGCCTTCGCCGAGTCCAGTTCGGAGCGCAGTTTGCGCAGGCCCGCGACCCGCTCGCGCTCGTGCTTCCATCGGGATTGGAGCGCGGTCTCCGATTCCTTTAGGCTCGCAAGCTCCTTCTCGAGCTTGGAGAGCCGGTCTCGGGACGCGACGTCCTTCTCCCGTTTGAGCGCCGCCCGTTCGATCTCGAGCTGGCGAACGCGACGCGTCAATTGATCGAGCTCGCTCGGCCGGGAGTCGAGCGCGAGGCGCACCATCGAGGCCGCCTCGTCGACCGCATCGATCGCCTTATCCGGAAGGCGACGGTCGGGGATGTACCGAGCGGCGAGCGTCGCGGCCGCGACCAAGGCCGCGTCGCGGATCTTGACCCCGTGGTGGAGCTCGTAGCGCTCCCGCAAGCCCCGTAGGATCGAGATGGTATCCTCGACCGTGGGTTCCTGGATCGGAACCGGCTGGAACCGGCGTTCGAGGGCGGCATCCTTCTCGATGTACTTCCGGTACTCCTGGGTGGTGGTGGCTCCGATGCAGTGGAGCACTCCGCGCGCGAGGGCCGGCTTGAGCAGGTTCGACGCATCGAGCGCCCCACCTTCGGTCGCGCCGGCATGGACGACCGTGTGCAGTTCGTCGATGAACAGGATCACCTGGCCCTGGGAGCGTTCGACCTCTTGGAGGACGGCCTTCAGCCGTTCTTCGAACTCACCTCGGAACTTCGCTCCCGCGAGGAGGCTACCGAGATCGAGGGCCACGACCCGGCGTTCGCGGAGCGACTCCGGCACATCGTTCTGGGCGATCCGAACGGCGAGTCCCTCGACCACGGCGGTCTTGCCGACCCCCGGGTCTCCCACCAGCACCGGATTGTTCTTGGTCCGGCGCGAGAGGATCTGGACGACCCGTCGGATCTCCTCGTCGCGACCGATTACGGGATCGAGTTTCCGTGAGCGGGCGAGCGCGGTGAGGTCGCGTCCGTACTTTTCGAGCGCTTGGTACTGGGCCTCTTCCGAACGACTCGTGACCGGGCGGTCCCCTCCGCGAAGTTCCTTGAGCTGGGCCTCGACGCCCGCCCGGTGGACCCCGACATCCTCGAGGATCTGCCGCGCTGGAGAGGGAACCGACAGTAAGCCGAGGAGGAGCTGGTCGACGCTCGTGTACCGGTCCTTGCGCTTCGCAGCCTGCGCTTCGGCAGCATCGAGGACCTGGGTGAGCGCGCGCGAGACGTACTGGTCGGACGCAGCGACATGATCGGCGGTCGGGAGCTCGCCCAGCCGCTCGGTAACTCGTGCGCGGATGGTGTCGACCGGAGCGTGCAGCGCCTGCAACAGAACGCTCGTGGGTCCCTGAGGGACCTCGAGGAGCGCCGAGAGCAGGTGCTCCGGCTCGACGGCCGGGTGTCTCAGGTCCGAGGCGCGGCGGAACGCCCCTTCGAGCGCTTCGCGCCCGGCATCGGTCAAGCGGTCGAGCTGCATCGGAACCGATACATCTCAGCGAGCCGATTTAAGCGCACCACCAGTCCCCTGGAACATGCCCGAGCTCCCGGTCCGATGCGCGGGGATCGCACTGCGCAACCCTCTCCTGCTCGCGTCGGGGATTTGGGGGGAGAGCGGGGAATCGCTGGCCAGAGCCTGGACGGCCGGCGCCGGGGCTGTGATCACCAAATCGATCGGGTCACTTCCCCGGCCGGGGTATCCCAACCCGACGATCGAGAGCTACGAGCGATGGGGCATGCTCAACGCCATGGGCCTACCGAACCCGGGGATCGGGGAGTACCCCCGCGAGATCGCGGTCGCCCTCGGCGCGGGCGCTACCGTGATCGGGTCCATCTTCGGGGGGGATGCCGAGGAATTTGCGAGTCTAGCCGTGGCGATGGCGAAGACGGGCGTCTGCGCGATCGAGCTGAACTTGAGCTGCCCGCATGCCCAGGGATACGGCAGTGAGATTGGCAGCGATCCAGCGCAGGTCGAGGAGGTCGTACGGGCCGTCACCGACGCCGTTCCGCTTCCGGTGATCGCGAAAATCACCCCCAATGCGGCGGACCCGGCCGGCCTCGCGGCCGCGGCCGAGCGGGGGGGAGCCGCCGCGGTCAGCGCAATCAACACGCTGCGCGCGCTCGCCATCGACGTCGAACTGCGCCGCCCGATACTCGCCCACCGACTCGGTGGCCTCAGCGGTCCGGCGATCAAGCCGATCGGGCTCGCCTGCGTCTGGCAGATCCGGGAGCGCGTCCGTATTCCGATCATCGGGGTCGGAGGGATTGCGTCGGGCCAGGATGTACTCGAATACCTCATGGCGGGAGCGAGCGCGGTGGAGATCGGGACCCAGGTCGCATTCGAGGGGATTGGCGCGTTCGGTCGGATCGGCCGGGAGCTTTCCGAGCTGCTCGAGAGGCTCGGCTTCGCTCGGGCCAGCGACGCCACCGGAGCCGCCCACTTCGCGACTGGTTGAGGGTCAGTTCCGTTCGGGAGCGCGACGCCCGGCTCGCCCGAGGACATATATCGCGCTCGGGATAGATGGGGAACGTGCGGACAATCGTCAGAGTACAGGGGCGAGTCGAGGAGACACCTTCGACCGTCACGCTCCGCTTTCCGTACGCTCCTGCAGCAGCGCCGGGTCAGTTCGTGATGGTCTGGTTCCCTGGAGAGGATGAGCTGCCCATGTCGCTTTCCTACACCGACGGCAGTTCCAAAGGAATCACCGTCAAGGCCATGGGCGAGACGAGCCGGAACGTCCAACGGATCGAGACGGGAGCCCGCCTCGGGATTCGCGGGCCGTACGGGAACCGGTTCGATCTTTCTCCAAGACGGATCCTGATCGTTGCGGGTGGATCAGGAGCTGCAGTGCTCGCCCCGGGGGCCGAGCGGGCGATCGAGGGCGGCGCCGAGGTGACGGTTGCCCTCGGGGCGACGACCGAAACCGAGCTCCTGTTTCGGGAACGGTTCGCTACGATGGGCGCGGAGGTCGAGATCGCGACCGACGACGGGAGCGCGGGCACGAGAGGGTATGTGACGGTCGCCGTCGAGCAGCTCTTGGCGACGCATACGTTCGACGCGGTGTGGAGCTGCGGGCCGGAGATCATGATGCGCAAGGTCGCCCTCCTCGCGCGGGCGCGTGGGGTCGCATCGTATGGGTCGGTCGAGCGTCAGATGAAGTGCGCGCTGGGGATGTGCGACGCCTGTGCGCTCGGGCCGTTTCACGTCTGCGTGGAGGGGCCGGTCTTCCCGATGGAGAAACTTCTCGAACTTCCGGAGTTCGGCGCCTTCAAGCGCGATTCCGCGGGGCGGCGCGTGCGTTTCTGAGGGAGCTTCCGAGAGGGCGCACCGGCCGGCGCAGCGTGGCAGATTCCAGTTCTCGCCCAGAGACCTTATGGGAGGGATTCCTTACCCGCGGCCGAGGTGTTTTGTGAAGGTCCTGGTGGTCAGCGGGGGCGTGATTTCGGGCCTCGGGAAGGGCATCACCACCTCCTCCCTCGGACGTCTGCTCAAGGCCCGCGGAATCCCGGTGACGATCCTCAAGATCGATCCCTACCTCAATGTCGACGCGGGCACGATGAACCCGTACCAGCACGGCGAGGTCTTCGTGCTAGACGATGGGACCGAGGCCGACCTCGATCTCGGCAACTACGAGCGGTTCCTGGGGCAGAGCCTGTCCGGGGCTCACAACCTGACCACGGGTAAGATCTACCGAGCGGTCATCGAGAAGGAGCGACGCGGTGACTATCTCGGCAACACCGTTCAGATCATCCCGCATGTCACCGGTGAGATCAAACGGGCGATCCGCGAGGTGGCGCAGTCGGCCGGTGCCGAGGTGGTCCTGGTCGAGGTCGGAGGCACCGTCGGGGACATCGAATCGATGCCGTTCCTCGAAGCGCTGCGCGAGCTCTCCTACGAGCTTGGCGATGGCCACATGGTGTTCGTCCACACGACGCTTGTTCCGGTCGTGGGGCCGGTCGGCGAGGCCAAGACGAAACCCACTCAGCACTCGGTCCGTGAGCTCCGCGCGATCGGGATCCGGCCGAACCTGATCGTCGCCCGGGGCCCGCTGCCCCTCTCCCCGGATATCAAGGCGAAGATTTCGTTGTTCTGCGACGTTCCGCCCGAAGCCGTGATATCGGTGCCGGACCAGTCGACGGTGTACGAGGTTCCCCTCGTGCTCGAAGCCCAGGGCGTCGGCCCGCTGCTCGAACGACTTCTCGGCCTGCCCGAACGTCGCCCGGACTACGGTGCATGGAAGGAGTTCTTGGCAACCTATCGGCGCGCGCAGGGATCCATCGAGATCGCGGTGGTCGGGAAGTACACCGAGCTCCGCGACGCCTACCTCTCCCATTCGGAGGCGTTCCACCATTGCCAGGGCCACCTCGGGTGCGACATACGGCTGCAGTGGTACGACGCCGAAGACATCGCGAAGAACCCAGCGCTCCTGGGCCGTATCGAGCGGTCGGACGGAGTCCTCGTGCCTGGCGGATTTGGCGCCCGCGGCGTCGAGGGGAAAGTCTTGGCGATCGAACTCGCCCGCACGCGCGGGATCCCGTACCTGGGGGTCTGCTACGGGTTCCAGATGGCGGCGATCGAATTCGCGCGGAACGTCCTCTCTCTTCCCGGTGCCAACACGACCGAAGTCGACGCCCAAACCCCCGACCCGGTAGTCTGTCTGCTCGAGCAGCAGAAGGGGCTGTCGGAGATGGGAGGCACGATGCGACTCGGCACGCAGCGCGTGGTACTGACCCCCGGGTCGAAGATCGCGCAGTGCTACGGCGCCACCGAGATCTGGGAGCGGCATCGGCACCGCTACGAGATCAACCCGGCCTACCTCGATCGCTTCCAGGCGCACGGCCTCAAAATCACGGGACACGCGGTGGACGGCCGCCTCGAGTCCTTCGAGCTCGCGAACCATCCATTCTTCGTGGGCGTGCAGTTCCATCCGGAGTTCCTCTCTCGCCCCGAGGCCCCACATCCGCTCTACCTCGCCCTGGTCCGGGCCGCTCTGGCACGCAAGGAGGTGCCGATCCCTGCCGCTACCCCGCCGATCGTCTCGTGAACTGCGGGAACTGGACGGCGGCTCCGTTCGGATCGCCGGCCATCTCGAGGAGTACCGCGCGCTCGGGGGAGTGGCATTCGCTCTCGTCCGGGACCGGTCGGGCACGACCCAGGTTACCCTGAAGAAGGGCTCAACCGACCCCGCGTGGTTCGCCCTCCTCAGCGAACTCCCTCGAGAGTCGATCATCGAGGTCGAGGGGACGGTCCATCGATCGGAGCGTGCGAACCGGGGGATCGAGCTCCTCCCCGAGCGCGTGAGGCTCATCTCTCGGGCGGAGATTCCGCTCCCGCTGGGCGTCGTGGACAAGGTCCCGGCGGAGCTCGACGTTCGGCTCAACCACCGCGTCCTCGACCTGCGCAAACCCTCCGTGCGCGCGATCTTCGAACTGCGGGCCGCCCTCCTGAACGGATTCCGGCAATCGTTCATCGAGCGGGGATTCCTGGAGATCGAGACGCCGAAGCTCCTTCGCCAGGGAGCCGAAGGGGGCGCGACGCTCTTTCCCGTCGAGTACTTCGAGGGGCGGGCCTTTCTCGCACAGAGCCCCCAGCTGTACAAGCAGATGCTCATCGGCGCCGGGTTCGAACGGGTCTTCGAGATCGCACCGGCGTTCCGGGCGGAGCCCTCCGACACCGTGCGTCACATCACCGAGTTCACGAGCCTCGATGCCGAGATCGGTTACATCGATGGCCCCGACGATGTCCGCGGGGCGCTCGAGGGCGTGATCGCCGACGCAATCCGCAGCAGCCGAGAACAGCTCCTGCGCACCGACAGTCCTCTCGCGGCCGGATTGCCGGAGATTGCGGTGCCGTTCCCGAGGATCCCGTTCGCGACCGCCGCCTCGTGGTTAGACCGGACCGACCTCCGCCACGACTTCGGCACCGAGGAAGAGCGCGCGATCGGAGGGATTGCAATGGAGAGGTTTGGCAACCCATTCTACTTCCTGATCGATTACCCGACGGCCGTCAAGACCGGCACGTTCTACGCGGGTCGACGAGACGACGACCCGAGCCTGACGGGCTACTTCGATCTGGACTACCAGGGCCTGGAGATCGCGAGTGGAGGTCCCCGCGAGCACCGCCTTGCTCGTCTCGAGTCGCAGATCCGCGAAGCCGGGCTCGACCCGACGTCGTTCTCCGGGTATCTCGAGGCGTTCCGATACGGCATGCCACCCCACGGTGGCTGGGGCCTCGGCATCGATCGACTCGTTCAGGCGCTCGCCCGCCTCCCGAACATACGAGAGGCGCGCTTATTCCCTCGCGACCGTTACCGGCTCGAACCGTGAGGGCAACCCATCGATGGTCGCAGCGAAGCGGATCCTGCCCGCGCCGACCGAGCTTCATGCTCGGTGGCAAGCGGTGTTCGAAGAAGCGGGGCTGAGGGCCGACATCCTCGGACTCGCCGACCGCTTCCCGGAGGAGCGCTCGCTCGAGATCCCCTTCCAGACCCTTGATCGGATCGACACGACCCTCGGGGATCTGCTGCTCGATCGGCCCGAGGACGTGCTCCCGGCCGGGGTCCGAGGCTTGCGCGAGCTCCTACCCCTCGACCGGCCCGAGCTCTCGGGGCTGCGGTTGCGGA
>JABEUK010000029.1 GCA_013044425.1 Thermoplasmata archaeon
CCTCCGTAGGCGTCCCATGCGCGCCGTGAGTCCGCGTGACGAGGGGCTCCGAGAGCTTCGGATCCCGCGTCCTGCGGGTCGATCCGAGCGGAATTCGGAAAGTCTTATGCGTCCAAGTCCCGTCGAGCGGCACCGATGGGGGACCAGGACCTTTCGAGCGAGCTTCAAGGTCAGGGCTACCAGCTCGTGGGCCGCCACAGCGCGGTGAAGCTCTGCTATTGGACGCGCGAGTCCCTCGTCCACAAGCGCGATTGCTACAAGGGCCGATTCTACGGGATCCAGAGCCACCGGTGCCTCCAGATGTCGCCGGCGATCGATTCGTGCAATCTACACTGCCGATTCTGCTGGCGCAACCAAGGCTGGGAGAACGACGAGACGATGTCCGAGTACGATGACCCCGAAACCCTGATCGATCGGTCGATCGAGGCGCAACGGCGGATCCTTTCCGGGTTCAAGGGGGACGACACGATCGACCTCGACCGCTGGAAGGAGTCCCAGGCTCCACGCCACGTTGCGATCTCACTGACCGGCGAGCCCACGCTCTATCCGAAGATGAACCGCTTCCTCGAGCTCTGTCACTCCCGAGGCATCACCACCTTCCTGGTCACGAACGGCACGAACCCCGACGCGTTGCGCCACCTCGACCCACTTCCGACGCAACTGTACGTCTCGGTCACCGCGCCGAACGCCGAAGTGTTCCGTCGATTGACCTTGCCCGCGCAGGAGGACGCGTGGGACCGGCTGCAGGAGTCCCTCGTGATCATCCGCGATCTCAACACGCGCCGGGTCGTCCGCCATACCCTGGTCAAGGGGTGGAATCTCGGCTGGGTCGACGCCTACGCCGAGATGGACCTGACCGCGCGACCGGACTTCATCGAGCCCAAGGGCTACGTGTACATGGGAAAGTCCCGTCAGCGGCTCGGCAAGAGCCACGTCCCGACGCACGAGGAGATCGGCCATTTCGCCCGACAGCTCGCGCGTCGGACCGGCTACCTCGTCCTCGACGAGTCTCCGGACTCCAAGGTCTATCTTCTCGGCGAGAGGGCCGAGGGTAGGTACCTGCCGGGGCTGGGCCCGAGCGGCGAGCTCCCCATGGTCGCCTAGGGCGATCGGGGCAGCAGGCGGGTCAGAGCGCCCACGGGCGTGTACGAGTCGATCTCGGGCACCTCGAAGGGCTCCGGCCGAGGTCGATGGAACCGGTTGAACCAGATCGGTCGGATGCCGGCTCCGAGGGCCCCACGCACATCGCTCCCCCACGAGTCCCCGATCATCACGGCCTCCTCCGGGCGAGCCTTCGCCTTCTTCAGGGCGATCCGGAAGATGCGGGGATCGGGCTTGGAACCGAGCGCGGCCTCCGATATCACGAGGAAGTCCAGTCGGCCCTCGAGGCCGATGGCCCGGATCTTGTCGTTCTGCTCCGCTACCTGATTGTTCGTCACGATCCCGATCGTCGCTCGCCCCTGCAGGCGATCGAGCAGCGGGCGGGCTCCGGGCACGGGGCGACGGGCGCGGAGGTAGCGCGACCGGTACTCCCGGGAGAGCCCGGCGGCTTCCTCTCCATCGATCTCGAACCCGCTCCAGGCGGCGAGGCCGTGGAAGCGGAGGAGACGAGCGGCGTCGGGGGTGACGGCGCCGGCGACGACCTCCGGGTGGATCGCTTCGAGCAGGCGCGAGTACTCTCGGAGGAGATCGTCCACGGGCCGCTGAGCGAGCCGCCGGTCCTTTCGGCGGAGGTGGGCGAGGGCCGAACGACAGGCCCAGGTGTGATCGAAGAGCGTGTCGTCAAGATCGAAGAGCACGACCTCCGGCCAGGGGGGCCGCCGCGTGGACCGGGAGCGAGGGGAGTTCATGGACAACCTCCGGCGGACGGGAGCCGTCCGTGCATGCGCCGGACGATCGACCCGCAACTAGCCGAGCCGCCAGCTGAGGATCTCAACCAGGATGGAGATCGCGATCCCGAGCCCGATGATAACGAACGGAGGGATCTTGATCGCCTTGGTCTCCTCCATGTCGTAGTACTGGATGAGACCGGCGGCGCTGGAGAAGCCGCGGTTCTTGCTCTCGGGCATGTCCAACCAGCCGACGCGAGGTAGGATATATAATCGCTACCAAGACCCGGGATCGGTTTAGGCCGAGGCCGCCGGCGAGCCCGTGCTGAGATAATCTCCCGCCAGGAACGCACGTGGTGTGCAGCGCAGCGCTCGAGCCAGCGGAGGAGCATCGAGATGGGTCGGGAATCTATATCCTCTGAGGTCAGGTCGCCTCGTTCGTGTCGGCGGAGTGCGTGTTTTGTCGCATGATCTCAGATCGTTCGCTCGTTCCGCATTGGATTGCGGAGACGGACCGGGCCTTCGCGTTCCTGGACATCCGCCCGATCCGGCACGGACATTCCCTCGTGGTTCCCAAGTCGCATGCGGTAGATCTTTCCGACGTGAGACCTGAGGATTGGGACGCGGCGTGCCAGCTCGCCCAAGAGGTTGCGGCCCTCCTGAGGGTCCGGCTCGGCACGACCGGGGAGAACCTTCTCGTGGCGAGCGGGCCCGGGTCCGAACAGAGCGTCTTCCATCTCCACATCCACGTCATCCCGCGATTCAGGGAGGACGACCTCCGCTGGAACGACTGGTGGCAGACCAAAGTCCGTTCGATAGACGGTCCCGATCTCATCGATCTGGCCGCTTCGATTCGGGGGTCGGCCGACTCCGCTCACCGTTAGGGAACCACGGGCAATCGCACGAAGGCGGCCGGTTTCCCGAGATCCACCGCCGACCGGGGCGGCTCTCCCGACGTCACCCATCGCCTCTCGGGCCCCTTCGATCGATGTCCCCGACTCTTGGTGTGGGAGTTCCATCTCCCCGGCCACGCTCCGTCACGCAGGGCGCGGGAGGGAGCGCGCGATACATGGCGTTGGTGGGGCAGCGTCTCTCACCGCACGAGGGGCCCGATCACGAGGAGGCCCACGATGAGCAAG
Organism: Thermoplasmata archaeon; assembly: GCA_013044425.1. Taxonomy (GTDB): domain Archaea; phylum Thermoplasmatota; class Thermoplasmata; order Lutacidiplasmatales; family UBA184; genus Lutacidiplasma. Next base: position 2,969 of record JABEUK010000029.1, read on the forward strand.
ATCGCGACCAAGAGAGTCACGGCGGCGATCTCGCGCTCGCCGTTCCGGTAAAAGAAGAAACATCCCGTGGCGACCCGGGCGATCGGGGTCGCGAGGAGCACGAGCACGCCCAAGGTGAGATACGCCTCGACCTGTCCGCTCGCGAGACCGCTCAGCAAGCTGTAGAGGTTGAGGTAGGTGACGATCGGGTTCGAAGCGACCAGCTCTTGGAACGACTCCGAGGGGGTGAGGACCAGAAACGCGATGACGCCCCCGCTCAGGATCGCGAGCGAAATGAGGAGCCCCACCCGGAGGATCCGGGTCATGTCCCGATAGGCCGGTGGAGGGAGGTCGGGGTGGACCCGGCCGGGGGGAGTCTCCATCACGGACCGCCCACCCCCCGCACGATCAACTCGATCGCGAGGCCCAGCACGACCAGGAGGAAGGCTATTCGGACCGTTCGGCTCGCCAATCCCGGTAGGAGCAGGGAGCCGGCAAACGCCCCGGCGGTTGCGCCGATCGCCATCGGGGCCGCGATGAGCGCGTTCACGTATCCGGCCATGAGGAGGATCCCGGCGCCCGCACAGGCCGTCACACCGATCATGAAGTTGCTTGTCGCGGTCGAAACCTTGATGGGCAGCTTGAGCGCGTCATCCAGAGCGAAGACCTTCAGCACGCCGCTCCCGATGCCGAACATGCCCGACACGAGTCCCGCACCGAACATGATCCCGAGCGCGGAGTTGGTATTCTCGGCCTCGTAGTGGATCGGATGGCCCAGGTGGGCGTCATGATAGTCGCCGCGGAACCCGAGGCGCCGGGACCGGGCGTCGGGGTGGAACTCCGTCACAAAGGGCGGATGGTGGCGGAGGAACCCGCTGATCGCGATGATGACGAGCAGGACCCCGAGCGCGATCACCAGCGCCTGCGCGAGACCCCCTTGGACGAGTACGACGGTGAGGGTAGCTCCGATGATAGCCCCCGGGACGGTCGCGATCTCCAGGAACATGCCAATGCGAAGGTCGGTGAGATGGTCGCGGATGTAGGCCGAACCGGTCGTCGCCGAGTTCGCCAGGATGGTGATCACACTGGCGCCGATCGCAACGATCAGCGGTACGTTGAAGAAGATGATGAGGACTGGGATGATGACGATCCCTCCGCCGATCCCCGTGAGGGACCCCACGAATCCCGCTACGATGGCGACGAGCCCAAGAATCAGTAGGTACCAGACCAGATCCACGAGGACCCGACGTTCCACGAGCGCAAAAAGGCTGACTCCCCTAGTCCCGAGAGCCCGAGGATGGCGCGGGCGCGGACTGCGGGGGAAGCAGGAGAGGCTCCGACCTCGACGGTCCGCTCCCCGACGGCTGGAATCCTGGCGTTGCCGCCGTTAGAATCGCACGAGTTTCCGGCGCCACCGCGGCAAGTAGCCTCACGTTCTGATGGGTGTATCGGGACGAATCAGTATCCGAGAACACCGCTCCCACTTGGGGGGGAGTCGGCGAACCGGGAGCGGATGAATGGTCGCATCCTACCCGGGACATGGACGAACCCGGCGTCCCCTCAGCCACCGTGAGGGGAGTCTTCGAGCAACTCGCCCTGGCGTCCTCCCCGGGCACGATCGGCTGGATTGTCCAGGGCTACGCGGACGAGCGAATCGACCGGGAGCTTTCTGCCGGCGGGGCCCACCAATGGGGTGACGCTCGGAGCCGAGGCAAGGATCCCGGCCAGCCCGTGCTCTTCCTCCAGTCCCGTCCCCGTGACTCCCGCTGGGTCGGCTGGGGCCGCGTGGTCGAACCCGAGGAGCGGTGGCGGGTTCTCGGGGTCACGGTCCGATGCGAGGAGGTCATCCGACCGGGGCTCCCAGTGATCGCCTCGCAATCCCTCCGGCCTCCCCGATCTGGAGGACCATCGAACCTTCCCCCGCACGACTGGGAGTTCCGTGAGCTCGGGCACGTGCTCGGCCTTGAGACGCACCGGGACCGGACCCCCTACCTCGACACCGATGCGCGCGACCTTCGCCTCAGCGCCTCCGATCTGCGTTTTCTCCTCCGTCTCCAGCCCGCGCTCGGCGCGTTCGGACGGAACCTACGGTGACCTACCCATGCCCGCTCAGATCCACATCATGGGGCCTATCATCCCCATGCCGAGCATTCCCATCCCGAACATCCCCATCACCATCGGGTTGCCCATGCCCATCTGGGATGGGGCCCGTTCGGCTTCCACGTCCTGGTGAGTTTTGAGGTCCTCCGGGGGCTGGAAGATCCCTCCGCACCGTCTACCGATCTGAAGCTTCGGGTCGATCATGTGCGCCAAGTTCTTCCACATCTTGTCCTCCAGCTCGGACCTGAGATCCGAGAAATGCTGTCCGGTCTCGGAATCCGGTGAACCTCTCGTAGGATCACCTGGCCGACGAAACGCGGGAAATGTTCGAGTGTATCGGAGGAGAAAACCACGGAAACGGACCGGTCTGGGAAGGGGAGGGGCTTCTTGGAGAGATTCCAAAAGAAGAACCCCGGAGGGAGAGGGTTCCGAAGATAATCCTCAAACTTGATGGGCGAGAAGGGAAGTGCTCTACGACGGAGGAGCGGCTGCAAGCCCTTGAGCGCGAGTCGAAAAGGGAAAAGCGGGCCCCCATCCAGGTTAACCCATCCGTCAAGGCCGGTCATCCCGCACCTGAGATGCACCCTCGCGGGAAGCGATTGGACGAGGTGGGTCATTGCCCGGTCCTGATCGGCCCTAGAATCCTGCCCGTTTCCGGCGAAGTATTGGAGCGCGACGGATACGGCTGAACCTGTTATGGTCCTGCATCTGGAAAGCCTCTGATTCCTTATGCGCGGACCCGGCCGTGGCCGCGCAATCCGGGCCGGTGTTCTCGTCTCAGTCGGCCGTACCCACGGCTCCCTCTGATATTTTATCCAGCACTCGGGGGAATCGAGGACGCCATGAGGAGAGTGCTGATGATCATGTTCGGAACGCTGGATGGCATAGCTGAGTTCCCGGACTACGGAGCGGAGCCGGGCGCGGCCGCTGAAGAGCCGGAGGATCCCATGTGGAATCCACGGATGGATTCGATCGATACCCTTCTCCTTGGTCGGCAGGCGTACGTCGCCTGGGCCGGCTTCTGGCCCGCCCAGAAGAACGAACCCTCCAGCAGCAAGTGGGCAAAGAAATTTTCCCGATTCGCGGATGGAGCGGAGAAGGTAGTCTTCTCTAAGACTCTGAAATCGGCGGACTGGCCGAACTCGCGGATTGTCCGAGGTGACATCCGCGAAGAGGTCGAACGGATCAAGAAGCTCCCCGGGAAAGACATGGCCCTTGGGGGCGGCCCGAGAATGGCGCAATCCTTCCTTGCTCAGGACCTTGTTGACGAGCTATTGATCGAAGTGTTCCCCAGCCTTGTCGGGTCGGGTAAACCGCTCTTCAAGGTCAAGTCGGATCCGGACCATGCTGCAGACGTCGTCCCTCTCGGCGCCCCTGGCCGTCAGGACTTCAAGCTTCTCGAGAGCAAGCCGCTCAAAGACGGAACGTTGTTCCTCCACTACCGCCGGAACAGGTAGAGCGGGAGTGGGCCGCTCCTCGAATCGCCAGTTTCGCGGCAACCGCTCCGAGCGGAGGGTGTAAACTGGGTTGCATCTCCCGAGGCGAGGGCGCCGCGGTGGGCTCCTGACTGCTCAGCTGTCAGAAGGATTCGTCCACCGGCCCATTCGAAGGCGAGTGGCCACCCGATGCCGAGGGACTCGTTACGGACGGGGGCTACACGGACCGAGTCGCCGGGGACGAACCGGACCCGGGCGCACCCGATGTCGCGCGGGGCGGTTCGCGTAGACCGCGATCGAGGACGTCCTTAGTGATCTCCAATCGCTCGCCGCGGAACCGGAGAGGTTCTTGGTGCGCTACGGTCCGCACGAGCCGGCCCTCCCGGAGGTGGGCCGCAGGCGCGAGAGCGGCGCGAGGGATCGTCGTGGACCCTACCGACGGTAGATTCCGGACTCGAAGACGAGGTCCTCGAGCGAGTTGCGGACGCTCGCGCTGAGTCGATCTCCCATCATCGAGAAGCCACCGGAAAAGAGACGCTCCAAGAACGGCCGAGGCGGGGCGACATCGATCGCCCTTCCCGCGGGGATGCCCGTCATCTGCGAGAGAGCCTCCAGGGCCATCTCGCGGTCCCCGAGATCGTCCACGAGGCCGAGATCCCGGGCCCGGGCCCCGGTCCAGAACTCGCCGGTCGCAAGCTCCTGGATCTTCTCGACGGGCTGCTTGCGCTCCAGCGCCACCAGTTTCACGAATGCGTCGTAATCTTGATGTACGATAGCGGTCAACTTCACTCGCTCCTCCTCGGAGAGGGGCCGTAGTCCTTGGTAGGCGTCCTTGTGGCGGCCCGCGTGCAGCAGCTCGACCGAGACCCCGACGCGTCGCAAGAGCTCTTGGACCGCGATGTGGGGGAACACGACTCCGATCGAACCGACATTCGACTCGGGGTAGGCGAAGATCCGGCGCGCCCCCAGCGCTGCCATGTACGCTCCCGAGGCGCCCATGGAGCCGATCGACGCCACGACCGGTTTCACCTGGTCGAGTCGCTTGACCGCGAGATAGAGATCCATCGAGGCGACCGCCTCGCCCCCGCCGCTCGAAATGTCGAGGAGGACCCCGCGGAAGCGCCTCCGCTCCCGGATCGCCTTGAGCATGCGCGTGAACGGCTCGACCGACCGTTCGCGGATCGTGCCGCGGAACTGCACATGGGCCAATCGTTCGCGCACCATCGGCGGCCTCGAGACCTTCGAAGACCGCCGCGAGTTATAATCCCGAGGTAGCCCGGCGCGCTCCGGCTACCGAGGAGCGAGGACGTAACCTCATGTCTTGGCCCCCTCTCCCGCCGCAGCGTGGAGCTCGAACCTTCGACGCTCGACGCCGCTCGCCCGCCGGCGACCCTCGCGGAGCTCGTCGACTGGTTCGGAATGCTCAGCTACGGGCTCGTCCTTCTTGAGCCGTACCCGTTGATCGAGGTGCGCGGGGCGGTGGATCGATTTCGCCGGGAGGTCCGCCTGCATTCCGATCGTGCGGAGCCCGGCCTCGCGCGCGGCCCGCTCCCGGCCGATCCCCTCGGCCGCCGGCTCACGGAACTGGTCCGGGCGGACCACCGCTGGTTCGAGATCTCCTTCGACCAGCTCGATTGGTTCCTGCGGATCGCGGAGGAGAACGGCCATGGAGGTAACCGGCAGGCCCTGGGCCAGTACGGCCGCCTTGTGGCGGACGCCGTCCGCCGGCACCTTGCCGACGAGCGGCTCCTCGCTTCGATGCGCCCGGCGTCCACGAAGCACTAATAGCCTGCCCTTCTCCCACCGGTCCAGGCTCTCCATGGCGGCGCGTCCGTACGAGGCGGTGTGGGTCGAGAAGTATCGCCCCCACTCGCTTTCCGAGATGGCGGGCCAGGAGACGATTATCCCACTGCTGCGCACGTACGCCGACAAGCGCTCGATGCCCCACCTCCTGTTCGCAGGGCCACCCGGGACCGGAAAGACGACCGCCGCGCTCGCCCTCGCCCGGGACCTCTACGGTGAGAACTGGCGCGATAGCTTCCTCGAGCTCAATGCATCGGACGAACGGGGGATCGACACGGTCCGCACGAAGATCAAGGAGTACGCACGAACCGCCCCGATCGGTGGGGTCGGCTTCAAGCTGCTCTTCCTCGACGAGGCCGACAACCTCACGGCCGAGGCTCAGGCGTCGTTGCGGCGGCTCATGGAGCGCTACTCGCTCTCGTGCCGGTTCGTCCTCTCGTGCAACTACTCCTCTCGGCTCATCGAGCCGATCCAGTCCCGCTGCGCGGTGTTCCGCTTCCGTGCCTACTCCTCCGAGGCGATCCGCTCCCAGCTCGAGCGGATCACGAAGGCGGAGGGAAAGCGCGTCGACGATGACGCGTACGATGCGATCCTCGCGGCGGCCGCCGGTGACATGCGCCGCGCGACCAATCTGCTCCAGCTCGCAGCCACCCACGCCGACCACGTGACCCGGCAGACGCTGCAGGCGTACACGGCCGTTCCGCTGCGCAGCGAGGTGGAAGGGATGCTCGGTGCGGCGGTGAAGGGCGACTTCCTCTCCGCGCGCTCGCAGCTCTACGCCCTGTTCACGGACCGGGGCGTCTCGGGCGAGGACATCCTGCGCGCCCTCCACAGCTACCTCGCGGACGACCGCAAGTCGC
>JABEUK010000030.1 GCA_013044425.1 Thermoplasmata archaeon
CACAGTTCCTGGTGGGAGGTTTTGTCTTGATCGCCATTGGACTCGCCTTCTACCTCGCCCTTGGTCTGCTTCTGGCGGCAGGTTACCAGGTCCCGCTCACCTGGGGCCCCCTCTCGCTCTTCGTCTTGGTGGCAGTGTTGTTCTTCGCCCATGTACACAGTCGTTCAAAATTGAACAGAAATCGTCGTGAATTCTGAACACCCTTCCGGGCGCACTCCTTGGTTCCTCACCTCCTTCATATTCGGGATAGCTTTCGGTCTATTTGCTCCTCGCGCTCACGCTTCCACTGGCACCGGAGGGGTGGGGGGGACCCCGGCCTTCCTCCTCGACATCAGGCGGTACGACTCGCCCTTGATGTTCACCGTCGTGCTGTGATGCAGGATCCGATCGAGGGTCGCCGCGGCGATCACCGGGTCCCCGAGGACCTCGCCCCAGTCGGAATAGGGTTTGTTGCTCGTGTAGATCGTCGCACCGCGCTCATACCGTCGGCTCACCAGCTGGAAGAACAGGTGCGCCCCCTCCCGTTCCATCGGCAGATACCCGATCTCGTCGATGATCAGCAACGGATACCGCCCGAGCGTCTTCAACTTCATCGCGAGTCGGTCCGTCTCGTTGGCCTTCTTCAGCTCCGAGATCAGCTGCGTCGCGCCGATGTAGTAGACCAGGAACCCGGCCTTGATCGCCTCGTGGCCCAAGGCGAGCGCGAGATGACTCTTCCCGACTCCCGGGGGTCCGAGGAAGACGACACTCTCGGCGTTGTGGATGAACCGGAGCGTCCGCAGTTCCTGGATTACCTTCGGATCGATGGACGGTTGGGCGCTCAGGTCGAACGCCTCGAACGTCTTCCGCACCGGGAAGCCGGCGAGCTTGAGTCGGGTCTCGAGCGCCGCCGAGTTGCGGACCTTCACCTCCTGGTCGAAGAGGTAGTCCATCGCTTCCACCACGCTCCGGCCTTCCGCGACGGTGGACTCGAGGTAGCCGTCGACGATCCCTTCCACCGTCGACAGCTTGAGCGCCGTCAGGTTCGCGTGGAGCCGCTGGTAGGCCAAATGGCCCGTTCCGGAGGGAGTCGGGCCGGAAAACGGCCGTCGGAAACGGCCCTCCGGGCTCTCCGGAGCCGTCGGTCCATATCCCGGTACCTCCGCCGTTCCGAGAGACGTCTCGGTCGTCGGGTCCGTGGGTTCGGTCGTCGCAGGTCGCTCTTTCGTCGGCGTTCGTTCGCTCATTCTCTCTCCTCCAAGAGGGTGTCGTAGACCGCCAGGTCTCGCTGTTGGACCGCGGGCGCCGGCGGCATCGACTGGAACGACTCCATGCGCATCTGCAGCGCCTGGTTCTTGCGACGGACGGAGGCGAGGAGGCCGGCCAAGTGCTCTTTCTTCTCGATGACGTTCCCGACCCCCGCCGACAGCGGGTGCTGGGCGACTTCTTGTCCGGCGACCTCGATGGAGATGAGTCCATCTCCCTTCAGGACGACCGTCGCTTCGCGACCCGCGAACGGATGCGGAACCGTGTAGCGGTTCTGCAGGAAGTTCACGTAGCAGTCCCGGCTGATGTGTCGATGAAAGCGCTGGAAGTTGGGATAGACGGGCCGCCCCTCCACCGGGGTAAGGTGCTCCTCGTCCAGACGATCGATGGGAGGCACTCGTGTGGTCCAGTTGGGGCGCTGGTTGAGCTCGTTGCACCGGCGGATCGCGTGGACGTTGAGCTCCTGGAGAGAGGTGAAACGGATCCCGGCGTAGATCGACTCGCGAACGACGCGCGCGGTTCGTTCGACCTTCCCCTTTGTTTGGGCTCGGTAGGGGGTCGCCAGTCGGGGCACCAGACCGTAGTGGCCGGCAAAGTCGAGGTAGAGGGGATTGAACGTGCTGTTGGCGGCGAGGAGAGCTCGTCGGAGAACGACACTCTTCAGGTTGTCGTAGAGGATGTGCTTGGTGAAGCCGCCGAAGTAGTCGAAGGCGCGGAGGTGGCCGGCGATGAAGGTGGTCGTGCTAACGTCGAGCGTGAACTCGACGTAGCGAGCCCGCGAGTAGCCGAGGGTCATGACGAAGGCATAGAGAGTCCGACGCTGTCCGTCAACCTCGACACGGTCGAACTGGACCCAGTCGACCTGGGCCTGGCGACCGGGAGGAGTTTCGAATCGGACGACAGCCTTGCTCTCTTTGGGTTCGCGCAGGGGTCGCAGGTAGCGGAGGAGGACCGAGTAACTCCCGGCGTATCCGCGCTGACGGATCTCCTCGAAGAGGAGGGTGGTGCTCAGGTCCGGGAACTCGGCCAGACGGGTGCGGAGGTGGTCGTGGAAAGCGGCGAGCTTGGTGCCGGAAGGACGGGACGAGTACTGGGGAGGACCCGAGGCGACCAGATGCTTGAGGACCGTGGTCCGGCTACACCCCAGTCGTCGGGCGATGGCGACGGTCGACAGTCCGTGTCCGCGCAGCTCTCGTATCAGGCCCCACTGTTCCATGGTCAACAAGGTGTCCGCCCTCCTCGGGGGAGGGGGTCACCGTGGGAGGGGTGTTCAGTTTTCGCGACGAAAACTGTTCAGGATTCACGACGAATTGTGATCAGTTCTGGAGACCGTGTACACCCAGGGGTTCACCCCGCCCTATATCGCTCGGATGGTGGGGCTCTCCGAGGACTGGGTACGGACCCTGATCCACGAGTTCAATCACCACGGGTTCAAGATGCTCAAGCCCCACTGGGTGCCCGGGGGCAACTGGAAGTTCACCCCGCAGCAGAAGGACGAGCTCGAGGCGCTCGCCACCAGCCGTCCTCGCGACCTCGGTCTTCCCTACGCGCA
>JABEUK010000031.1 GCA_013044425.1 Thermoplasmata archaeon
CAGGGCGGCCGCAAGCCCGATGCCGAGCGACGCCAGGGTCGAGCGACCGGGTCTTCGTCGGATCGCATCGAAGGCCGGGTACACGGCTACCTCGGGGCCCGATCTAGGACTCCGCGGGCCGACGGAGCTCGCCGAAGGTGGTCTCGTGCGAGGACTCGACGTTGTACTTGTGGATCGACTCTTCGCTGACGGTCCCTACGCGCACCACGACGTGGTCTGGTATCTTGGGGAACCGGATGGGGAGATCGGCCAGCAGATCGCGCATCACGTCTTCGACGAACTTCGGGTTGCGGTGGGCGTTCAGGACGAGCTGGGCCTCGTCGCCGCGCTTGAGGATCGCATAGGTCGGCGAAGATTGGGCGTGCTCGATCGCCTCCAACAGGTGCGTTGCGTCGACCTCGATCCCCGGAGAGAGCTCGAACAACAGACGAGTGCGGTTGCGTTGGTTGTGGGTGATCATCGGCAGACCCTTCAACGACGGATCCGCCAAGAGCGGGTACTCGGCCGTCAGTCGCTCGCGGCACGTTTCCATCGCGCAGGGGCACGCCGTCATCCCGACGGCCTCGGCACCGATGCCTCGGATCAGGCTCACCTTGCCATCGGCTTCCCGGTGGGCACGGGTTTCGGCGAGGATGGTGAAATCCTCGAAGCTTTCCCGTCCCGGAGCGATCCCTTTCCTGAGGAAAAACTCCGCCTGCGCGCTGACCGTCGCGTCGTTCGCGTAGGGGTGCCGTACGAGGAGCTCCTCGGCGATCTTGGCGCACGCGGCCTCGAAGCTCTCCACCGGTTTCCGCGCGGTCCAATCAACGATCTCCGCCAGGAGCTCGGCGTTCCGCGAGAGATCGGATCCCTTGCGGTGGGCCGGAAGGTCGACCGCGACGCTGAAGCTCGCGCTGAGGACGTGGTCGATACCGTCGCGGATGACGTGGATCGGCTTGCGGATCCCGGTGATCCCGACCTGGCGAAGCTCGTACCGCCCGCGCGTCGGCGCCATCGCGTGGACGTCCTTCATCGGTCGCTCCACGAGAAGAGGGTCTTTAACTCGTTCCCCCGGTGCACGGGCCCGGCCGCACGACGGGAGTACGCCTTATAGGAACCCGGCCGGTGTACACTCCTGTATGTCCGAAGACGTGTCGTCCCCTCCCGCCGCTCCCGCCAGCGCAGCCCCTCCCGTGCCGGCCGATTCCCCCGGGGTCACGGGGCAGGGCGGGGCGTACGCGGAACGGGAAGCGAACCTCCTTGCCGAACTCAAGAAGATCTACGACCCGGAGATCCCGATGAACATCGTCGATCTCGGCCTCATCTACGGCTTCGATTGGACGGGCGATGACGTCGTCCTCCGGATGACACTGACCGCGCCCGGCTGCCCGGTCGCTGGGATCCTCGCCGACGAGATCAAGGCCGCCCTGGAGAAAGTGCCCGGCGTACACTCCGCGAAGGTCGACATGATCTGGGAACCCCCCTGGACGCCGGAGCGGATGAGCGACTTCGCGAAGCGCCAGTTCGGATACGCGTAAACCCCCCGGCGAACCGTTAAGGCTGCCGGCCGGTCGGACAGGGTCGCATGCCCAACGTCGAGAGCGAGTGGCGCAAAGCCATCGAGGAGGAGCGGGCGCTCAAGGACGAGTTCATGGCCCGCCATTCGGAGTCGCCGTTCGTGGCGGAGCGGGTTCCCTTTCACCCGCTGAACTACTTCCCGATCGACGCCCAGTACCGCCTACCGGCGCGGCTCGAGCGCCGAGCGACACCGGAGGAGGTGTACCTGCGCACCAACCGAGACGGGTCGGCGGTCATGCGGTACTTGGGGGACCTCGTCTTTTCTCTGAAAGGCCGCCGGCACCGCCTTCGGGTCTACCACGCAGGGGAGGGAGTTGGGACGAACGTCTTCGTGCCGTTCCGCGACCTCACGAGTGGCAAGGAATCCTATGGACCGGGACGCTACCTTGTCTTCACCTTGACCGAGGACGACCGCTACGACCTCGATTTCAACGCGGCATTCAATCCGTACTGCGCCTACACGGATGCCTACGAATGTGGCTTCCCGCCCGCCGAGAACGATCTCGCGATCGCCATTCGGGCCGGGGAGAGAGCGTGGTCGGCGGACGCGAACCCCGGCTCGCCTTCGGGTGCGATCCTCGAGATGACGCGTAAGCAGCTGGCGGCACGAGGGAGCAAGCCGCCGCCGACACGGCCGACCTCAAGGTCATCGCCCCGGAGCCGAGCGCGCGGCGCGAGGACCCCGGCAAAGCGCCGGACCCGCGTCTGATCGGGCACCGCACCTTTCATACTGCGCCAAGCTCTGGGCCGCATCGCCTCGATGTCGGATGTGAGGACGGTCGCCCCAGCCACCCCGGTGCCCGATTCCCTGCCCAGGCCCATCCGCGACATCGTCGTAGGCTACGATGGCTCGGATGCCTCCGCCCGGGCCTGTTCGATTGCCATCCGGATCGCGGGACTCCTCGGAGCGCGGGTCCACCTCGTGCACGCCGGGGAGCTTCGACCCGAGATCGTGGAACCGAGGACGGAGGAGGAGATCGCGTCGGTCGACCGCAGCGTGGCGGCCGCCATGGACCTCGTCAAATCCTACTCCGAGCGATTGGGCGTTCCCCTGCGGATCATTTCGAGGGAGGACTCCCCGGCGACCGCGATTCTCGCAGTCCAGGAGGAGGTCGACGCCGACCTGATCCTGGTCGGGACTCGCGGCCTGCATGCGGCCCCGAAGCTCTTCCTCGGTTCGGTCTCTACCGAAGTCCTCGCGCGTTCGCGCGTTCCAGTGACGATTGTCCCGTAACTCGAGGAACGTGGCCGGTAGGTCTCAGAAGAAGAGCGCCGTGTAGATGATCACGAGGAGTACGACCACGAGAATGTACGCGAGGTAGCGGCCGATCCGGCCGGGCATGACCGCGCGCTTGAGCCCCTCCGCGAACCAGAGCCCGAACCGCGCCAGGCTGTCGTAGAACACCTTGAAGACGTCTAGGACCTCGAGCTCCACGTTGTACGCTTCGGGCGTCGCGATCTCGGCGGAGACGGCCGGTCCAGCGCGTTGTCGGATCTCGCGGGTCCCGAGCAGGCCGCGCAGCATGATGCGCATGCCGGTGCTGTAGCCAAAGGAAGTGTACGTCGCTTCGATCGAGTTCGGGGGGCGTCCCGACGCCCAGACGGGCGTGCGGCGGGCCTTGGGCGATCCGCCGAGCGCGAAGTACGCGAGCGCCGGCACGAGTCCCGCGACGAGGGCGATGGCGAGCGCCGGCGGGGAAACGATCCCGAATGGGCTCCCCGAGACGATCGACCAGCCGTTCGGAATCGCGAGGAGCCCCGAGACCGGCGCTGTCAGCGAATAGCCGGCCAGCGTCGACGCCGCTGGGGTCAGGAACTGTAGGATCCACGGAGAGAGCACGCCGAGTCCGACGATGACGGCGGCCAGCGCCGCCATCGGCGCCCCGAGACCCCATCGACGCGGAGCTCGATCGGTCACGACCGGCTTCCACAGGACGGAGAACCCTAGGAACTTGACCATCGCGACCACGACCAAGCCCGCGGCGAGGGCCACCGCAGCCCCGGCGAGCAGCCCGAGGAACTGGAGCGCGGGGACGGAGAAGCGGAAGGATTGGAACAACGCTTCCAAGATCATCCACTCACTGACGAACCCCGCGAGCGGAGGGCCGGCCGCGAGGCTCAGGGTCGCAACGAGGATCGCGCCGCTCGCGGCGGCGTTCCCGGCTTTCGGCCGACCGCGCACGCGGTTGAGATCGACCGTGCCCGTGGATCGCTCGATGTACCCGGCGCACAGGAAGAGCGTGGCCTTTGTAATCGCATGCGCGAGGGCCTGGAAGAACGCCGCGAAGAGCGCGAAGGTGAACAGGGTCGGCAGGTCCTCCACCCGGGCGATGAGCGCGATCCCAAGCGCGACCAAGATCAGGCCGTTGTTCTCGATGGTGCTGTAGGCGGGCAGGCCCTTCGCGTGCTCGCTGACCGCCGCGAACAGCGCGCCGAGAAGCGCCGAGACGGCTCCGATGATGAGAAGGAGCCCGCCCCACCAGGAGGGCCCCTCGGGGAGCAGCGTGAGCATGCGGAACAGCCCGTACACTCCGGCCAGAGTCAGCGTCGCGCTGAGCACGGCGGAAGCGTTGGAGGGCGCGGAGGAGTGCGCGATCGGCAGCCATTCGCTCATGTGGAACGGTGCGATCCCCATCTTCAATCCGAACCCGAGCAATGCCGCCACGAAGACCAGGGAAGTGAGGGGTCCGGCGATCGAGGTGGCCATCATCCCGAAGCTCCCCGAGACCGCGTAGAACGCGGCGATCGCCACCGCGATCAGCAGACTGCTCGCTTCCCCGAATGCGAGGAAGACGAAGGCCGCGGAGAAGATCCGGTTCGGTCGACCTGTCGCTTCCAGGATCATCCAGTACGAGGCAAGCGTCATCGCCTCCCACCCGGCGAGGAAGACGAGGAAGTTCGTGGAGGTGAGCACGATGGCGATCGACCCCAGGGTCAGGGAGTAGGCCACCGCGAGCCTCGAGCTAGAGTGTTGATCGTAGTCCAGGGAGAAGGCCGAGGTGCCGATCCAGACGATTCCCGCCGTCAACGCAAAGAACGCCGAGAGACCGTCCAGGCGAATCGACTCGGGCTCTCCGATCACTCCCGACCAGGAGATCGCCGTGACGGGCCCACCGGTGAGCACGAGGATCGCGGCCACGACGAGGAGCCCGCTCGCGACGAGCGTAGCGGCGTACCCCACCCGGCGGTGGATCAGCGACAATGGGGCGCCCGCGAACAGACCGACGAGCGCCGTGAGCACCAAGACGCCCGCGGCGTACGTCATCGGTCACCTCCGTTCCGGACCCGGTTCCGGCCCGCGAGGCGAAGGATCCCATCCAGCACGGCCAACGGGGGAGGGGGGCAACCGCTCACGTAGAGATCGACGGGCACGATCGTGCGGACCGGCACTTCCAACCCCGGGTTCCCCTCGAAGATGCCTCCATCGATCGCGCAGGCGCCCACCGCGAGGACCGCCTTCGGAGCGGGCATGGCGTCGTACGTACGCCTCAGCGGTTCGACCAAAGGCTCGGTCGGCACGCCGACCACGGCCAGCACGTCCGCGTGCCGCGGGGAGTTCGTGAAGGAGATGCCGAGACGCGCCGCATCGTAGTACGGGTTCGCCAGCGCCAAGACCTCGAGGTTGCAGGCATTGCAACTGCCGACGTCCATGAGGAAGACATGGATCGATCGCCCGATCGGCGCGAGCGGCGCGGGCTCGACCCGGAGGGCGGGGGGCGTTCCGGAGATCCAGATCAGTCCCTCTCGGGCCGCGTTCCCGGATTCGACGGCGCCGCCCGCGCCGAATCCCACGCGGAAGCACCGCGTGCAGCGGATACATTGGCCCTGGTCCACACCGGCCGGCGTGATCGCGCCCGTCGGGCATAGGGGCTCGGCGATCGCGGCGGCCGAGCGGAAGGCGGCGGCGTCCTCTATCCCCACGGGGCAGCCGGTCGGAGGAATCTCCTCCCCAGTCGGAGCGCCCACCGGATAGGTCGTGGTGACGATCCCCTTCTTCCACGCGCGTGAGATCCAACTGGGCATCGATCCTCATCCATCCGTATCGGCGAATACGAGCCCGAAGGACTCGAGCGCAAAGTGGAAGTCCGTGAACACGCCGCCACGCATGCCGAGGGCGAACAACGGCCAGTTCGCTTGGCTCGGTGTGCGCACGCCGACCGAGCGCACACGGCCGTCAGAGATCCGCACGTCGTAGACCAGATCGCCGCTCGGGGCTTCCAGGCGAGCGATTCCCCGGCCGGGCTCGACCGGGGCCGGGGGCGCGGACTCCCCACCGCGCATGCTCGACCAGCGATCTAGGATCTGATCCAGGAGGAGCAGGCTCGATCGAACCTCCTCTTGACGGACCAGCACTCGGGCGAGCGCGTCGCCCGACCCCTCCTGCGCGAGGGGCACGAACAGGTCGGTGTAGGGGGGCGTCGGCGCCCGGAGGCGGTCGTCCCACGCCACGCCCGACGCACGGAGCGTAGGACCGACGGCGCCCCAGCGAAGGGCGTCGGCGCGCGAGACCGTCGCGGTCGACTGGATCCGGTCGATGAACGTTCGCGAGCTCAAGAAGAGCTCCCAGAGCGACGCGAACTCGCGGTCGAGCTCCCGTAACCGGCTGCCGAGCGCTCGGCGGTCGTCCGGCCCGAGTCGACGCAGCGGGTTTTCCGAAGCGAGCGCGCCGAAGGCCCAGCGGTGACCGAAGGTGCGAGCGGTGAGGCGGAGCGACTCCTCCGCCAGCGCATGGGCCTGGGCGACCCCGACGTTCTGGGACGCCGCCTCCGCGACGCGGGCGATCAGATGGAGGTGATTGTACACGCGCTGGAGCTCCTGGGCGAGCGCGCGCGTCCACAACTCTGACTCGGGAACCCCGATCCCCTCCGCGATCTCGACCGCTCGGAGGAACGCGGCCCCGTGCGACGCGGAGAAGTTGCCCGCGAAGCGCTCGACCCGCAACAACGCGTCCGGCACGGATCGCCCGACCAGGGCTGCAGCCACTCCCCGATGCTTGTACCCGACCTCGGGAACGATCTCGAGCACGCGCTCGCCGTACGTACGGAGATCGAACGCCCCGGACTCCGGGACGCCCATCGTCACGGGACCGTATGGAAAGGTGAAGACCCCGTATCCTTCGACCGATTCGCCAACAGGAATGCGGTGGGGATGGCCCTCGGTGGTCTGCCAAAGCTCGAGGATACCGATCTCCTCGACCGTCAACTGGGCCGGTCGCTCGAGCAACGTCTCCCGGCTCTCGTAGTCCGTGCGGAGCGCAAGGGAGCGATCCGCATCGACGTAGGTGAGCGAGCGCTCGCGCGCCCTCGGCGGAGGGTCCCCGACCTCGGGAAGAGGGGCGCTCACGGCACGCCTCCACCGAGCAGGCTTGCCGCGGAATGGATCGTCGGGGCGAGATACGGGATCGCGATGATCCCGAGCAGGAGCGCCACGCTGACGTTGATGAGAGGGATCACGACCGCCCGGGGGCTCTCCGGCGGTCCGGCCGTATCGGAGCCCCGGCCGGGATCTGCGCCGAACACCATCCGCCCGATCTGGGCATTCATCCCTAGGAACGAGAGGAGGATCGCCACAACGCAGGCGATGGCGACCCACCAGGCCCCGACGACGATCGCCCCAGCGACGATCAGGAGCTCGCCGACGAACGTGCCGAACGGAGGGGTTCCGGTGACGGCGATCGCGGAGAGCACCCAGGTGGCACCGGTCCAGGGTAGGTCCGTCCGAAGACCCCGAACGTCCTCGATGCGGGTGGTCCCGGTCCTCCTCAGCACGTTCCCGGCGCAATAGAACGCGGCGGATTTCGCGAAGGCGTGGGCCACCACGAGGATCAGCGCGCCATAGAGCGCGATGCCACCGAGACCGACACCGACGACCGCGAGGCCCATGACCTCCATGCTGGAGTACGCGAGAAGCCGCTTGTACGAGCGCTGACGTTGCATCAGGAACGCGGCGACCAGGGCCGTGGCAACCCCGAAAACGATGACGAGGTCGGAGAGAGCGGCAGGAACGGGGCTCGCCACGACGGCGTAGACACGCAGGAACGCGTAGAGCGCGGTTGGCAGCAAGACCCCGGAGAACATCGCGGAAACGGGCGAGGGGGCCTCGGAGTGAGCGTCCGGCAGCCAGGTGTGCATCGGGAAGAGACCGATCTTCGTGCCGTACCCGACGAGAGCGAGGGTCACCGCCATCGCGAGCGGCAGGCTCAGGACCATAGGGTGGGCCGCGAGCGCAAAGCCGTTGAGGGACCCGGTAGCCTCGTACAGCAGGAGCAGGGCGAAGAGCGCAATCGTCAGACCGGCCGACGCGATCAGCGTGTACCGCCAGGCGGCCTCGACGCTCGTCGGTCTACGCTCGAGAACGATGAGGAGCGCGCTCGCCACCGTCGTGCCCTCGAGACCGATCCACATCAGTCCGAGGTCCGTGACCGACAGCGTCAGGAGCATCGCGAACGCGAACGCCCCGAGAAGCGCGTAGTAGCGCTGCGGGGTCAGGAACGGACGATCGATCGACCGGAGGTATCCGCGCGAGTACCACGTCGAGGCGGCGTAGATGGCGGCGACCAGGAACAGAAAGAGATCGCTCAGCGCATCGAGCCCGATGTACGCGCCCCAGCTTCCCTGGGCCCGAAGCCCGAGCAACGCGGCGGCGGCCGCTAGGGTCAGGAGGGCCGTTATCCGTGCGATGAGCTCGCTGGCCCGCGCCCCCGCGACGACGGCGAGAAGCGCCCCGGTGACCGGGGCCAGGAGCACGATGAGCAGCCACAGAAGCGGATCGGAGAGGTTCATCCGCTCAACTCCTCCAGGATCTCGGCCTCGGGAAGACCGGTCACGTCCCTCTGGATGGACAGGATGATCGCGACGAGCACGACCCCCAGGACGTCGAGGAAGACGACGACCTCAATGAACAGCGGGAATCCCAACGCGAACAGCGCCGCCGCGTAGACGATGGCGTTCTCCTCCTCCAGATAGCCGATCACTTGAACGAGCGTGTTGCGACGCGTCGCCAGCATCAGGAGCCCCTCGAGCAACAGCACGAAGGGGAGTGCGACTCCCGGCACCGCGGGGAGCGAGGGCGCCAGCGTCTGTTGGAAGACGAACCATCCGACGATCGCCAGGGCGACCGCGGCGAGTGCGTGGCCCGTGACGCGCTGGGAGGCGTGGATCTCCCGCGCCCTCCACCGGAACGCACGGATCTGCCGCCGGAGGATGTACGGAACGAGGAGCACCCGGACCCCCACCACGAGGACCGCAACCGCTCCGAACTCCCAGTTGTCATAGACCCAAGCGAGCCAGCCCAGCAGGGCGGCGAGCAGCAACGACTGCACCGCGATCCCGCTGACGAGCGGGTCGACAAACGACTCCGACTGCAGGTAGAGCGCCGTCAGGAGGATGCCCAGGCCGACGAGAGCCTCGACGGTCGCGGTCGTGTCCATCTACGCTCCCCCGAGGACGGCGAACGCGAAGAAGGACAGGATCGCGAGCGAGAAGGAGAGCGCGAGGAAGTCCCGGATCTTGAACAGGCGAACCTTCGCGAGGGAGGCCTCGAGGAGCACGAGGATCCCGACCAGCACGAGAAGCTTCGCGAAGAGGATCCCGACGTTGGCGGCCGTGGCGAGCGCGCCCGGGTCGGAGAGCATTCCCCATGGGAACGCGAAGACGTTGACGAACACCGCGAACAGCAGGAACTGCTTCAACCAGGAGTTCCAGCGGAACAGCCCGAGCAGGCGGCCGGAGTGTTCGTAGGTCCGACCTTCCTCGAGCATGCCGAACTCCATGAGGCCCGAGCTCTCCACCGGAAGCTTTGCGGTCTCCACGAGGAGGAGCAGGAAGAACGCAGCCGTCACGAGCAGGTGCGTGGGGGAGAGATACAAGGAGGTGGATACCGAGAGCACGTTGTTGGTCACGTACGGGTTGTTCGTTCCGGTGATGACCGCAACGGCGAAGAACACGACGATGAGGGTCGGTTCGGCCAGCGCGGCAAACGAAACGCTGCGGCTCGCGCCGAGGGCCGTGTAGTTGCTTCCCGCGTCGAGCGCCGCGAGGATCGTGACGATGCCGGCCAGTGCGAACAAGAGCCCGCCGCCGAGGAAGTCGACGAGCGGGGCGACCGGAAGGGGGTACGGAGTGATGATCGGGACGACGACTGCGATGACCACGTAGGCGGCGAACCCGACGAACGGAGCGGCGACGAAGAGACGCGATGTATTCGAGGGGAGGAGGGTTTCCTTGCGCAGGAGCTTGCGCAGATCGTAGTAGGGCTGAAGAATCGGGGGCCCGCGACGGGACTCCGTCCAGGCTTTCGCGCGGGCGAGGATGCCGGCGAGGAGCGGGGAGAGTATCAGTACGACGAGCAGCTGCGCCCCCGTCGCAATCGTGGCGTCCCAGTCCGGCTGCACCTACCTTCGACCTCGAGGGTAGGCGTCATCGGCCGCACGCGGTTCGCCCCGGAGGGCAGGCGGACGCCACCGCCGATGTGGGGTAGGAGGTTGGTTATAAAAAATCACGCCCGTCCGCTCGGCCGCTGCGCCGGCGGGAGGACCCGGCGCGAGCCCAACCCTCACGGCGGCACCGGCTCGGACCGCCATCGCTAGGGAACCCGTCGGCGGGCGAGAAACACTCAAGACGGGACGTCGTGTTCCCTAGCGGACGGCTGTGGAGTCAGCCGCCGCGCTCCCGCGCGGGAACCGCCGCCAACGCCGATGACTCCTGGGAGGAAGAGATGGGAACGGCAAGGCGGGGCGGGCTGGCCCGCGAATCGAGTTCGACCCAGGCGGACGGTCCGCTTTCACCACGGCTGCGGAAAGCGCTCGTACCCTGGATCGACCTGGATGCGGTGGACTGGGAAGCGTTCGAGGCGTGGCTGTTCACGGTGCTAGCGACGCTCCCCCGCCCCGGCACGACCGAGGCTGGCACGGGTGAAGACCGACTACGAGCGCTCTCCCTGGCGCTCGTCCAGGCGGCGCAGGAGCGCGCGGTGAGCCACTTTCAGGCGGCGGAATATTTCCGCGACAATCAGATGCTCGCCCGGCGGGTCAAGGCCCTCGAGGCGCTGCTGAGGGCGGCGCAGAAACGAGGCTTCGGGGGCCCAGGGCCCTCCGAGGAGACCCTCGAGAGCCGCGCCGCCGCCCGGTACCTGCCTCGCGGGAAGGAAGCCGATCGGTAGGCGCTCGGCCGCGCCTACAGCTGCTGGATGATGGCCATGAAGAATTTTATCATGAACTGTACGGCGACCACCGCGAGCAGCAGACCGAAG
>JABEUK010000032.1 GCA_013044425.1 Thermoplasmata archaeon
CCCGGTCGAAGGAGGTGCGCGGAGGTCGCCGAGAAGCGCCGCGATGTTCAGCCGTACGGGCCGACCTCGTCGAGAAGGTCCACGTGGGTGAGGAGCATCCGTCGGCAGCAGTATCGCTCGAGGCCGAGCGCGTCCAGTACGTCCCCGGCGTTCTCACCGCGCGCCGTCCGGTCGAGATACGGATCCCAGAACTGGCCGATGACGGTCCCGCACGTGAAGCAGCGGATCGGGATCATCATCGTCATGTTCGATCTCCTTCCCCAGCTTCGCTCAACGGTAGGACTTCTGTCGCCGCTTGCGGGCCCCGCGGCCCCCGGGCCGCTTCGGCAGCTTCCGGCGCGGGTCGTTCACGATCAACGAACGATCGTACCGCTTGAACATATCGGCGAGCGCGGGGTCCTTGATCCAGCCGAGGAGGCCCCGCGCGACCGCCGTCCGGGCCGCCGAAGCCTGTCCCATGATTCCACCGCCCTGGACGTGGACGGAGATGTCCACGGTCTTCCACTTGTCGCCGACCATGAGCAGCGGTTCCTGGATCTTCAGGCGAACGAGCTCGGGCTCGACGAACTCGAGCGGGGTATCGTTGATGCGCACGCGGCCCGAACCCTTGCGGATCGAGGCGCGGGCGATCGCTTCCTTGCGCTTGCCCGTCGTGAGCACCACGGTGGGTGCCTTCATACGCGCGCCCCCAGAAGCTGGGAGACCTCGCCGAGGGTGATGGCGGTCCGCAGCGTCGCCGGCGCCTTCGCGATCTCGAGGACCTCGCGAGGGGTGCTCTGGTACTCGGCGGGAACTCCCATGAAGACCTCGAGGCGATCGTAGGCCTCCTTTCCCCGGGTCTTGAGGTGGGGCAGCATCCCGCGTACGGTACGGCGGAAGATCCGGTCGGGGTAGCGGGGGAAATGGGGCCCGGAGCGCACCGAGCCTCGCGCGCGGGCGGCCGTGTAGTGCGCGATGACGCTCGCGCGCGGGCCGGTGACGACGCACTTCTCGGCGTTCACCACGACGATCTGTTCGCCGGCAAGGAGCCGCTGCGCGATGAGGCTCGATGCCCGGCCGAGGACGAGGCCCGAGACGTCGACGACCTTCGCCGACGCGGCGGGAAGGGCGGCCGCCGCTTCAGCCAAAGATCCGTACCCCCGCCCCGTCGGGCTTGGACTTGATCAGCTCGTGGATCGTCAAGACGACTCCGCCGGCCGCCTGGATCTTCGATCGCGCCGCGGGAGAGCACTGGAACGCGGCGACGGTGATCGGTTTGGAGATCGAACCGTCGGCGAGGAGTTTGCCGGGGACGACAACGACCTCCTCGCCCCGGACGAGCCGGTTGAGATGTCCTACGTTCACGGGGTTCGTCTGGTGGCGCGCGCGCCCGAGGCGTTGGGCCACCGCCCCCCAGATCGCGGCGTCGTTCACCTTGGCCGCGATTTGGAGCTCCCGCACGGCGTGGGAGAGCTCGGGATTCTGCTTGTCCAAGATGGGGGCCATGGGCGGAACGGCTCCGACCAAGGTCGCCGATATAAGCGTTGCCGGCCGCCGGTGGAACCCCGCCGTGCGTCCCAGGGTTTTGGCTCGGCGGTCGCTGACGCACGAGCGCGGTACCGCCTCGGGGCGCTTCCCCTCCAGCCAACGGTTAAATAGCGTGGCCCGACATGGCCGGGTGAGGCCACGATGCGCAAATTCCTCACCGAGCTACGGGGAAAAACCGTAATGACCAACGACGGACAAATCCTCGGAATGATCGACAACTTCGTGGTGGATACGGTCACCGGCATCATCGCCCATGTCCTCGTTACTCCGAACGAAGATATCGAGCCTCGCCTGTTCCAGAGCGATGCGTCCGGCCGCCTCGTGCTCCCCTTCAAGAGCATGCGTGCCGTCAAGGACGTCGTCGTGATGGACATTGGCAAGTGAAGCACCTTTTCGTCCGCTGATCTCGGTCGTCATCACCGTCCGGAACGAAGCGCCGAACCTCCGGCGGCTGTTCGAGGGCCTGCTCGTCCAGGAGCAGCCGTTCGAGATTGTCTTCGTCGACGCACTGAGCGGGGATCGGAGTTTCGAGATCGCCGAGGAGTACGCCCGACGCCATCCGGGCACCATCCTCGCCTTCCAGCGCTACGGGTCCCGTGGGGTTGGGCGGAACGCGGGTGTTGCGCTCGCACGCGGGGAGTTCGTCGCCTTCATCGACGGAGACTGCGTTCCGGACCCTGGGTGGCTCTCCGCGCTGCGCCAGGAGCTCCGCCACGCCGAGGTGGTCGCTGGGCGCACCGAGCCGATCGGTCGGGTCCGGTACGGAACGCTCGAGCGGATCGAGCTCTATCAGAAGGGGAGCGACGTGACGTATCCGTCCTGCAATCTCGCCTACCGACGGGCGTTGTTCGACCAGCTGGGAGGATTCGACCCGCGCTTCATCACGGCGGAGGACATCGATCTGAACCTGCGCGCGGTCCGCCGGGGCGCGACGATCCAGTACGCCCCCGACGCGGTCGTCTACCACCAGATGCGCACCACGACCCTCCGGTTCCTCTATCAGGCCTTCTGGAACGGCTACGGTCGCAAGCAGCTGACGGAAAAGCACGGCTCGCTCTGGTCGGACTACCGGCCCCGGCGGCTACTCCAACGGCAGCGCGGCGCTATGGCGTGGCTCCGCCTCTGTGCCGCTGCATTCGGTTACTCCGCGCGGATCGTGGGAGGGTGGGGTTCCCGGCTCACACCGGCAGCCTCCTCCCCGATCGTAGCCAACCCGGATAAGGAACGCTGATCGGACCCGACGAGGACTATCCGCGTCCGGTCTTCTGCAGCTCGAGCAGATCGGCGGTCGAGACTTTCTCGCCCTTCTTGAGCCGGGCAAGGAAATCCTCCTCCTTCGGAGGCTCGACCTCTTCGCCCCACTCGGCCGGGGCGCGGCCACCTCGGGTCGCGTAGAGCATCTTCTCGATGTCGCGCACCTCCTCGATCGCCGCGATGTGCGCGCGGTGGAGCTCGTCCGCGCGACCCTTGACCTCGATGAGCCGTGCCTGCACCTCATCGGCCTTGCGTCGGAGCTCGTCGACCGACTCGTACAGGGCGACCATCGCCTCGTGGGCGCTCTGAGCCGCCTCGGCGTTCTGACCGACGGCCGCGTGGTGCTTCTCGGCCTCGACCCGCGCCTCGTTCATGGCCTGGAGCGCCTGCTCGATCTCGGGATCGCGACGCAGCTGCTCGTCCTGCTCACGGATCGCCTGCTCGAGGCGTTTCATCTCCTCGATGAGGCGTTTTTCCTGCTCGGTGGTGTGCGCCGTCGTCATGTGACGGAACTCGAGCTCCTTGAGCTCCTTCTTCATCCGCCAGACAGGGACGGCTCCGGGACGTGGCTGGCGATTGCGCTTGAGCTCCTGGACCCGGTCGCTGGTCTCCTGGAGCTTGCGGTTCCACTCCTCGCGGAGGGCCTTCTCCTCCCGGACCTGCTCGTTCAGCTCGTCCCGGTGCCTCCGGTGATCCTGCGCCTCCGCGCTCTTCGCGTGGAGCTCGTCGAGGATGCGGCCGCGCTCGTCCGCGATCTGCCGGGCCTCGGCGTTGAGCCGGTCGCGCGCCGCCCGGTGCTCGTCCGCCCGCTGATTGGATTCGATGCGCTTGCGTTCGAGCTCTTGCGTGGCGTCGGCCAACCGACCACCTCCGACCGGCGCTCCCGATAGGGACCGGGGCATCGTTCGAGGGAGGCGGCCGATATAAGGGCTTCCCGTAAATCCGGCGGCCGTTCGGAGGCGGAGGCAAGGCCGGATGCTTCCTCGGTCACGGCAGGCTAATATCGGACGCCCCGCTGAATTGGGGCGTGGAGGAGGTCGGCCGCATCTTCGGGGACGTCGGTCTCGGTCACTTCCAGCTCAGCCTCACCCATCCGGTCGAGCGGGGCGACTACCTGTGTGTCGAGGACGACCTGCACGGCAGCGTGCTCTGCCAGCTCGACGATCTCCAGCGCAAGAGCGATCTCGACATCGAGCGCGCGCGCACCCTCGTCTCCGCCGATGAGGGATCGATCCACGAGAACCTGCTCGGTATCGCACGGATCGTCGGGTTTCGGGACCCCCAGGGTCTGGTGAAGATCCCCACGATCCCCTTTCGTCCCGGCGCACGCGTCTACCGTGCCGAGGACCCGCTCATCGCCAAGGTGCTCGGCCTGAGCCACCACACGAACTCGGGTGCGTACGTCGGCCTCTTGCGTAACCACGACCTTCGAGTGGAGCTGGACATCAACCAGCTCGTCCAACGCCACGTCAGCGTGCTGGCCAAGACCGGCGGGGGGAAGAGCTACCTCCTCGGGGTCCTCATCGAGGAGTTGCTGCGCCACAAGGTCACGTGCGTCATCATCGATCCCCACGGGGAGTACAAGTCGCTGCGGACGCCGGCCGAAAAGAACGGCGCGCACCACCGCTTCGGCGTCGAATCGCAAGGCTTCTCCCGCCAGATCCAGGAGTACTCGCCCGACGTCTCCCTCAACCCCTCGGCGAAACCGTTGACGTTCTCGCTGCACCACCTCGAACCGCGCGAGCTCTTGGTGTTCATGGGACTGACGAACATCAAGACGTTCCTCGCTCCGCTCAAGCAGCTCATCGAGCGCGTCTCGACGGCGACCCCGGAGTACACCGTCGCCGATCTCGCCCGTGCCGCGGAGAGCGGCGAGGGGGCGATCGCGGAGACGCTCCACGAGCGCCTGCTCTACGTGGAGCAGACGAAGCTCCTGGGACCCCAGGGCACGAGCCTGAGCGATCTTGTGAAGAAAGGCGAGGCGACACTGATCAATCTGCGCGGGGTCGCCCCCGACGTGCAGGAGCTGGTGGCGGCCCGGATCTCATCGACCCTGTTCGAGAACCGGAAGAAGGGCAAGATCCCACCGCTCTTCCTGGTCATCGAGGAGGCCCACAACTTCGCCCCCCAGCAGGGTCAGGTGGTCTGCTCCCGGATCCTGAAGACGATCGCGAGCGAGGGCCGCAAGTTCGGTCTCGGTCTGTGCGTCGTCACCCAGCGCGCCGCACGCATCGACAAGAGCGTCCTGAGCCAGTGCAACACCCAGCTCATCCTCCAGGTGACGAACCCGCTCGACCTACGTGCGATCAGCCAGTCCATCGAGGGGCTCACCGTCGGGATGACGGAGATGATCCAATCGCTCCCGGTCGGGGTGGCCCTGATCACCGGAGGCGGCTATCACACCCCACTCTTCTGTGAGATCCGGCCCCGCGCGACCCGGCACGGCGGGGAGAGCGTTCAGATCGTCGAGAACTGAGGCCCGATCACACGCCCTATCGGGCGTAGTCGAGGAGGAAGCGGGTGATCAGTCGTACACCGAAGGCGGTCGCCCCGATGCCCTGGTACGCGGGCTGGAGCCGCCGGGTCGTGATCGTAGTGTAGGCGGCTCCCGCGATGTCGAGGTGCGCCCACGGGCCCGAACCGGCGAAGTGTTCGAGGAACGCTCCGGCCGTCAGCATACCGGCCAGTGGGATCTCGATGGAGTTGCGCACGTCGGCGACCTCGCTCTTGACCAGCTCGCGGTGGTAGTCGGTGATCGGCATCCGCCATACGGGTTCGCCGGTCGCCTTGGAAGCCGCGAGGATCCGCGTCGCGAGGCGATCGTTGTTCGACAGGAGCCCGGCCATGTCGTCCCCGAGAGCGACCACCTGGGCTCCGGTGAGGGTCGCCAGGTCCACAACGGCGTCCGGGTGGAACTGACCGACGACGAACGCGAGCGCGTCGGCAAGGACGACCCGCCCCTCCGCGTCGGTGTTGGCGATCTCGATGGTCGAGCCTCCGTAGGCCTTCACCACGTCGCCGGGCCGGTAGGACGTCCCGCTCGGTACGTTCTCGGCGCACGCCATCACCCCGATGACGCGCGGGCGGACCCGGAGCCGGGCGGCGGCCCGGAGGATCCCGAGGACCGCCACCGCCCCGCTCTTGTCGAACTTCATATCGCCCATCTTGAGCGACGGCTTGATGGAGATGCCTCCGGAATCAAAGGTGATCCCCTTTCCGACGACCGCGATCGTCGGGACCTTCGCCCCGACTCCCGGGTACTCGAGGACGATCATACGGGGAGGGTGGGCGGACCCCCCTCCGACCGCGAGGTGTCCCCCGCAGCCGAGCCGAGCGAGCTCCTTTTCGTCGTAGACCGTGACCTTAAGGTGCTCGGCCCGGGCTAGCTCCTCGGCCTCGGAGGCGAGTCGAGAGGGATGCGCTTCGTTCGCCGGAAGGTTCGCGATCTCGCGTGTCCAACGAACGGTCTCGATGAGGCTTTGTTCCTGGGCGAAGGCACGGCCGAGGGTGCGCGCCTGGGCACGATGCTCGGTGCCGAGGCAGATCGTTCCTTCCTCCAGGGGCGGCTCTTTCGGCGCCTTGTACCGCGTGAACTCGTAGCTCCCGAGCCCGATCCCATCGGTCAGAGCGCGCACGGCCACCTCCGGGCTGACGGAGCGGCCGGTGAACGACGCGAGATGGAAGGCGACGCGGCGTGTGCCCTTCCCACGCACCCCTTTTACGGCGCTCGCCGCAGCGCGACGGATCCGCTCGGCGTCGAGCCGGTCGCGCGGCCCGAGGCCGAGGATCACGACGCGTCCGGCTCTCTCTATCCGGTGGAACACGCTCAACTCCTGGAACCGGCCGCGGACCTCCCCCGAATCCCATCCGCGCTGGATTGCACCTGCGACGGCGGCGTTGGCGGCCGCGAGCGACGAAGGGAATGAAGGATCCTTCCCCGGGGCCTCGGGTATCCCTACAATCGAAACGTCGGCGTCCGCCGCAAGCGCCCCTCCGGGATCGAGGCGCAGCCTCACGGGTCCTGCCTACAGGGTGGGACGGAGCTTCTGCCGGTCGACCCGGACGCCCGCCGGCGTGATGCATATCAGGTTCTTGGCGATCCCCGCGACATCACCGCCGATATCCTTCGAGACGTTCTTGAGATCGAGGCTCATCCGACGCATCGCCACCTGATCGTTGGCGATCGAGGTGTAGTCCAGGACCACGATGTCACCCTGATAGGCGAGCTTCGAGTACGTGCCGACGTCCTCGTAGCGGAGCACTTCGGCCATCCGTACGGTGCCCCGGGAGCCGAGCGGAGAGTCCTCCCCTTCGAACCCCATCGCGCCGAGATCGAGGAAGCTGCCTTCCTCCAGTGTTTCCGCCCCGTGATGCCGCCTGAGGATCCCACTTTTCGCCATGGCGTATCGTTCCGTACTTTCGAGAAGAGGGCGGTCGCTTCATAAGCATATGGTTCCACGCCTTCGGCGACCCGGCCCCGGAGTGGACCCCTAGCATTACTCCGGGGGTTGGGTGACTGCTAGTGGAGAGTCGGCTTAGAATGGGGCCCTGTAGAGCCGGACGGGCATGTTGGTCCGACCCAAGCACGCCCGTCTTGCTCAACGCCGATTCCTCCACCAATTCGCCGATGATCTGACCCCACCGGCCCGAGGGCACAATTGGGCCCGACGGCGCGAGACTCAGCGCGCCGCCCGAGTCTATTTCAATGGACTGCTCCAGCCGGTCCAGGTCAAGAGCATGGAGCGGCTGGCGGCCTCCGGCGGAATCCCCTCTCACCGTCTCCAACAGTTCATCACCGACAGCCCTTGGGACGCCGACCACTT
Source organism: Thermoplasmata archaeon (assembly GCA_013044425.1). GTDB lineage: Archaea > Thermoplasmatota > Thermoplasmata > Lutacidiplasmatales > UBA184 > Lutacidiplasma. The sequence continues at coordinate 7,605 of JABEUK010000032.1, forward strand.
GCTCGAGAGCCTCACCACTCGAATGGGGGGCCTCCCCTCCCCGGAGGGCATCGTCGTCTTCGATGACACGGGTCAGGCGAAACAGGGACGACACAGCGTAGGGGTCGGACGCCAGTACTCGGGCACGCTCGGGAGGATTGGCAACTGTCAGGTCGCGGTGACCGCGATCTATGTCGTCCCCGGGAAGGGCCACAACGCCGATGCCATCAGTTGGCCGTTGGGAATGGATCTGTATCTCCCCAAGGATTGGACCGAGAATCCCGCGCGTCGAGAGGCGGTAGGGATTCCTGAAGGGATCGCCTACCGGACCAAACCGGAGATCGCTCTGGAGATCCTCGATCGGGTTCGGGCCCAGCGAGTTCCTCATCGCGCCATCGTGGTGGATGCGGGATACGGGGATGTGGATCCCTTCCGCCAAGAGCTCCGACGTCTTCACGAGCCCTACGCCGCCGCATGGGCGCCGGCGAACCACCGTACCATCCTCGTGGAGGACTCTCGGCCGCTCGCGGAAGGCCGCCTTCCATCGGGGACCGAGGAGTGGAGCCCCGCCCGACTGGCAACGTCCCTGCCGGCGGAAGCGTGGCGAGAGATCGAGTGGTCCGAAGGAACGAAGGGTCAGTTACGCGCCGAGTTCGTCCGCCGTCGAGTTCGGGTCACTCACCAGAGCACCGTCAGCCACGGTACGAGGGTCCTCACGGACGAGGAGGGTTGGCTGGTCCTGGAACGGACCCCGGACGAGCTGAAGGCGTGGATCGTGTGGGGACTGGATGACCGGGAGTTGGACGAGCAGGTCCTCGTGATCCACAATCGGTGGGCGATCGAGCAGTATCATCGAGAAATCAAGCAGATCCTCGGGATGGACCGTTTCGAGGGGAGGACGTGGAGAGGCTGGCACCACCACATGGCGATGATCTGCCTCGCCTACGCCTTCCTCGCCCAGCTCCGCGCCGAGAGGGCCGGAGGCAGGAAGCTACCGCCATTCAACGCTATCCACTGGTCTGTCGTCTATGCGCTGATCCGATTCGAGGTGCTCAAAGACCAGGGGCTTACGAAAGCCCAGAGCAAGGAGATCGCATTACGGATGATGGTCAGGGTACTCGGACTGCGCCAACCCCCGGAGTAGTGCTAGGGGGACCCCGTTACCGCCGCGCGCCGCGAGGATGGGATTCGCACGCAGATCGTGACACGGTAGAGGTCCTGGCCGTCCTTACGGCCGTACAGGGTCGCGGACTCCTTCATCTCGGCCGCGAGGCGGCGCTGGGCGAGCCGGGCGAGGGAGCGGGCGGCCATGGTGTTCACGAGGAAGTAGTCCCAGCCTTCGGGCAGCGCCTCACGCCAGGAGATCGCCTTGCGCCAGTCGGCGCGTGCCTCGCGCATCAGTTCGTCCCATTGGGCGTCCAGCCGGGCGCGGAGCGCCCCGGCCTTCTCCCGGGGCCCATCCAGCGTGCCGCGCAGCTGGAGCTGGGCGGTGTAGTAGTGGCCGCTCTTGCGCGAGCACTCCGGGCAGGTGTGGTGATCGACCTTGACAGAGAGCGGGACCGTGACCTCCCGTTCGATCCCGCGGAAGCGCAGACTGACCCGCCCCAGGTATTGGTGCAGGAGCGCGCTCGACCCGGTTTCCTCCCAGCGCACGGTCCGGATACCCACCTCCGGGTGGGCCTCCAACGCCGGGGTCAGGTCCTCTCCCGTGGGGAGCAGGGTCGCGCCCGAGCGCTCCCAATGCGATCCCACCTGCCGGGCTCCGCACGTCGGGCAGAGAACCACGTTGAACCGCTGTGGGGCCCGCACGAGGATCGTGCGGTCCATCGTGCACTCCGCGCAGATCCCATCGATGAGCGCGACGTCCGTTCGGCCACAGGCCGCGCAGAACTCTCCCGTACCCATCTCGGCGCGCTCCTAGTGGCTCATGCTGAAGATCATCGCGTGCGGGACTCCGCCGAGGGTGCCGGATCCGCCGGCTCCGACGTATCCGGCCTCCTCGGCCGCGCGCAGCACCCGCGGGCCGAGCAGGTTCGCGCTCGTCGCCTGCTCGAGCGCCCAGAGGAACTCCTCCAGCGAGACCTGGCGTTCGCCATAGAACTGGGGGCTGACCTTGGTGGCGTGCCCCGGCCCTATGGGCAGCTCGCGGCCCACGAGTTCGGCATCGCAGGCCGCCACAACGATCTCGGCCCGTACACGGTGGACCCGCATGACAATCCCATCTGCCGCGGCCATGCTCGCTCCTCCCCCTTCTAGCACCGGCGACGGTTATGAGCGGCGCGGTCGGAGCTGGGGTCGGTCTTGGCTAGAAGCGCACGAGCTGGAGCGCTCCCGGCCGCGGCTCGAACAGTTCACCGGAGTTCTTGAGGTAGGAGACCAACTGATCGACCCGGTCCTGGGGGATACCCTGGGGTTCGGCCGCCGCCTTCAGCTGCTCTATGGTGAAGGTCCGACCGGGATCGTTCGACTGGAGGTCGCGCATGATCTTGAGCAGGACGTCCTGGCGCTCCCGCTGGCTGCGGCTCGTACCGGTCGTGACCAAATCGATGTCGAGCTTGCCCTCCGAACTCGAGACGCGATGCAGGAAGCTGTCCATGATGCGCGTCGCCCGTTGGGCGTCCTCGACCGTCACGACGTTCGATAGGCGCGCCCGCGCCGAGGCTTCGCTCATGCGGACCAGCGCTTCCAACTGGCGTGCGGTGATCGGGACGGGGGCATCCGGCTCCTCGCCCTGCCGTCGGACCGCGACGTAGAAGTCCTCGAGCACGGTCAGCGCCGCGTCGGAGAGTGCGGGCCGTATCTTCCGGCGCGCATAGGCCGCGTATTTCTTGAGGAGGTCCGCCGAGAACGGCGCGGCGTGGGTTCCCGGGATCCGTCCGGTCGCGTCGGGAATCGTGGGAAGCTCCGAATCGCGGTGCGAACCGAGGATCCCTTTCGCCAACGTCCGGTCTCGCTCCTGGTTGGGGCGATCCTTGATCGAGTAGATCACGTCGAACCGGGAGAGCAGCGTCGCGGGCAAATCGATCTGTTCCGCGATGGTCCGGTGATCGTCGAAGCGTCCCCATTTCGGGTTCGCTGCGGCGAGCACGGGGCATCGGGCATTCAAGGTCGCGGTAATCCCGGCCTTGGAGATCGAAACGGTCTGTTGCTCGAGGGCCTCGTGCATCGCGGAGCGATCTTCGGGGGTCATCTTGTCGAGCTCGTCGACGACGGCCATCCCCCCGTCGGCGAGCACCAGCATGCCCGCCTCGAGGACCCACCGCCCGCCGGCGAAGTCGTCCTTGACCGCGGCGGCCGTGAGACCCGCCGCGGTGGCCCCCTTCCCGCTCGTGTAGATCCCGCGCGGAGCGACCTCGGCGATGTAGCGCAGCAGTTGGCTCTTCGCGGTCCCCGGGTCCCCGACGAGGAGAACGTGCATGTCGCCGCGGGTTCGGATGCCATCCGGATGGCGTTTCGCAACGCCGCCGAAGAGTTGGAGGGCTATCGCCTCCTTCTCCTCCTCCATCCCTTTGATCGTCGGAGCGAGAGAGAGGACGATCTTGTCGATCACCGTCGGATCGTCCTGGAACTGGAGGAAGAGTCGTTCCTCCTCATCGGTGATCTCGATCTCGTCGTACTCGAGCTGCTTCGATTCGACCGAGTTGCCGATCAGCATGAGGTCGGAGACCGTGTTGCGTACGAGGCCGCCGCGCCCGCCTCCGCTCGTGCGCTGAACTCCCTTCAGCACTCCGTTCGCGACGATCCGGTTACCGGGAATGACGTGGCCGGCGAGATCCTCCGTCAGCAGCACCGGTATCCCCTGGGGGTGGGCGCCCCGACGGAGCGACTCCGGGTTCTCCTGGACCTCGATCCGCTGCGAGTCGACGTAGGTCGACTTGTCGGCGAGGAATCGGAATCGCGTCCGGCCCTGGGGCTTCCCGCACCCGCCCTGGGCCTCGGGGCATTCGAGCGGTTCCCGGAAGAGCATCGCATCCGCGTCCTGCGTCTCGTGGATCTCGGTCCGGCACGCAACGCACTCGAAGACCGCCTCCCGGACCTGGGGGCGGACCTCCGTGACCTTCCGGACAATCCCGTCGAGCGCGAGGAATCGGCCGAGGTCCGTCTCTCGGACGTCGCGAATCAACCGATGCACGGTCGGAGGGAGTCCGATGATCCGCAACCGCAGCCCCGAGAGCTC
>JABEUK010000033.1 GCA_013044425.1 Thermoplasmata archaeon
CACAGTTCCGGGCGCCGGCGAAGGAGGCTGACCGCGGTCATCCGACTCCGATCGGAGAGCGCCCGCGCTCGGGTCAGGGCTTGCGAGAATCCCTGCGCCTGGGTCACTTCACGACAGAGCGCGCGATACTCCGGGACGCAGCATCTCGCGTCCTCCCCCGTGAGTCGTTCGAGCCGAGGGACCAGACCCGATTCGACCTTCGTTCCGGCCATCATGTAGACCACCATCAACACGATATATGTAGATAGCGGTGAACATGAGGCCCACCAAACGCTCTTCGACCCCGCCGGCGAGCGACGCCCTAGACCCACGGGAGCGCCGAGCCGAACTGCTCGAGGGCCTTGCGCTGGCGTGCGGGGTTCTCTTGGAGGTATCGCATCGTGGTGGCGAGGTTCTCGTGCCGCAGGAACGATTGGATGGCTCGATACACTCCGTCGAGGGAGGGATGGGGGGATCCGAGGAGCACCTCCTCTAGGAGCGTCGCTCCGGAGCGGCGAAGCATATGGGAGCTGAGCCGAGGCGTCCCCGCTCCGGTCCCGAGTCGCCTCCCGAGCCGTCCCACCCAGGCGTCCAAGCCGCCGAGCGAGTAGGGGACCAGCCGGCCGCGCCAGCAGTGGATGAACGCTTCGGGAGGCACGGACGGGGCACCGCTTCGAAGCTGGTTCCTCGCGATCAGTCGATCGCGTCGGGCGAGGAACCTCCTCCAGATCGGAGGGAGCGCGGGGTGCACCGGCATCCAAACGAGCTTCGGAACGGTGCGCCCTTTTCCCCGCACGAGGATCCGCCCGGACTCGAGGTCTACGTCCGCCACTCGCAGCCTCCTCCACTCGACCCGGCGGAGGCCCTGGCCCAGCCCGAGGACGACGATCAACGAAAGCGTGGGATCCCCTCGAACGGATCGGATCAACTGTTCCATGCTGGATCGATCGAGCCATCGAACGCGCTGGGAGAACGAGCGCGGAGGAACGGAGACCAACGGCGTGATCCGGCTTCCCGCAAAGCGCGCGTAGTCGATCAGGATCCCGAAGGCCCACCGCGACCGGGCGGCACGGAGCCGTAGGTGATCGAAATCTCGCTCGCGCCAGCGGCTGGGGAGCTCCGACCGACCGTGTCCGCGCATCTCCCTCAGGCAGGATCGTACGATCGCGCGGTACCGGCGGAGCGTCTCGCCTTGGCATCCGCGTTTTTCCTTCGACCGCAGCCAACGGCAGAGCGAGCCGGGGTCGGCCTGTACCATCGCACGAGCACGGCCCCCGGTGACGGCCTTCTCTGCGGTCCGGGTGAACGATGAACGGTGCGATGTGCCGGGCCCCGAGGATGGGGTTAGGCCGTTTCGGCCGCGGGGACGAAGCTCAGGGAGATCGAGTTCACGCAGTGGCGGGTGTCCTTGGGGGTGAGCCCCTCGCCCTCGAAGACGTGGCCGAGGTGGGCGTCGCATCGCGCGCACCGGATCTCGACGCGCGCTCCGTCCGGATCGCTCTGTCGCTTCACCGCCCCGGGGATCTCGTCATCGAAGCTGGGCCAGCCGCAGCGGGCGTCGAACTTGTCGTTCGATCGATACAGGGGAGCGCTGCACCTCTTGCAGACATAGGTCCCGGGCTGGAAGTGGTGCTCGTACTCTCCGGAGAACGGCCGTTCCGTGCCGCGGTGCACGATCACGGCCTCTTCCGCGCGGGTCAGCGTGCGCAGGGAGGTCGTCGGCGTTCCGGCCATGTCGAGACAGATGCGCGCCGAGATATTACGCCCGCAGTGAGCGCCCGCTCGTCCATCCGTTCAGTGCCGGGTGGTCGTTCCGGAGCCGCGTGACGGTGAGCGGAACCAGGCGATCGTGCGGCGGATACCTTCGGGGTAGGGGGTTGTCGGGCGAGACTCTCCTACGAGAGAATCGTACCGCGAGCCCCCCAGCACCACGGGGGTCTCGAACAGATACGCCATCTCGTACGCCCCACGAATCTCGGCGTTGAACGTGCCGGCCACGCGCCACGCCCCTCGTCCGAAGCTGCTGAGCCTCTCCGGGTGCCCGCCCTCCGCGTACGCCTGCCGGACGAACTCTCGCGCGACCATGGTGCCGGGCCCGGGGACGTGCACGGGGATCCCATGGGCCGCGGGCGTCTCGATGAGACGGATCATGGCCGCCGCGGCATCGTCGATGAAGATGAATTCGTGCGGGAGGTCCGCATCGATCGGCCAGCGGCAACCCTTGCCCGAGATCGCCCCGTCGAATATCGGCGCGAGCAACGGGTTCAGGACGTTCGGACCGTAGAAATCCGGATACCGAGGGAGCACCAGCCGGATCTTCCCCGCCGCGTGAGCGGCCATGTAGTCGCGCTCGATCTCGGCCCGCAGTTGTCCTTTGACGGTCGTGGCCGCGAACGGGTGGCTCTCCAGAACCGGGTTCGTCTGGGGTATCCCGTACGGATAGACGTTCCCGGGGAAGCCGAGGATCGCCCCGGTGCGCTCCGCAGCGCTCCGTGCGTTGGCCGCGATCCGAGGGACGAGCTCGGTCCAGCCGGAGTACGGTACGTTCACCGCGTGCACGATCACGTCCGCGCCCGCGCATGCGGCGCTCGTCGCCGCGGCATCGAGCAGATCGGCCCGGTACCGTTCCACCCCGGCAGGGAGGTCCGGAATGAGCTCCGGATGACGGGCCACGGCTCGGACGGTGTGACCGCGCGCGGCCGCGGATCGGGCGACGGCGTTACCGATGCTCCCGCCCGCTCCCAGCACCACGTAGCGCATCGGGGGCCACTCTGGGACCTGAGGTTTAACGGTTTGGGAACGGGCCGGAATCGGGTTAAGGGGCCGAGCTCTCTACGAGCATGGCCCGATCTCCTCCCGCTCCGATGGGCCACGCCCGTATCGAGCAGGTCGGTGGAGGGCAGCTGAGCATCGATTGGGACGGGGTCCCGTGGGTCGAGATCGACGTGGACCGGCGCTGCCTGGAGGTGGACCTAACCCCCGTCAAGGCCCTCACCAAGGAGCTCCCGCGCATCCTCCTATCCGGAGGGTTCAGGGGGATGCGACGCGGGCTCCGGATACCTCAGCGCCTCTCGGAGCTCGGCTGGACCGTGACCCTCAAGGTGGGGAAGCGTCCGCTGGCGCGGCTCGGAAGGGGCGCGAGCGCCCTCACGGGCAACATCCGCGTAGAGCTCAGCGCTCTACCCGCACTGCTGCGTCTCGTCTAGGTCGCCTTGGTGGCGGCGATGTGAGCGGCCGCGAGCGCGGCCGACTCCTCTTTGGTGAGGTCCCGCATGTGAACGGAGACCGACACCGTCCCGTTCATTTCGAGCTTGATGGGGGCCCCGACCAGATTGAACGTCACGCCCTTCAACCGCAGGTCCAACTGGGTGTGCTTGTCGCTCAAGGCGCCGATCAGCCCCTCGACCATTCCCTTTCCCAGAATCTCCTCTGTGGCACTCATCGTCCCGATCTCCAGCACCGAGGGCAGGCCACCATCGCCCTATACGATTTCGGATGCCGTGGGAGGGGCCGGCGACTGACGAGCCGGCCCCTCCCCTCGGAGCCGGTGGGCTCGGAACCATCTGGTGTCCCCGAGGAAACGGGCCCGCCTTAATCTGAGGGGCCCTGAATGAGCTGATGACGAAGGTCGAGATCCAAGTCGCAGAGAACGGGCCGAATCTGGTGATGGTCGATGGGAAGGTCGCGGCGGCCCTGTGCCGGTGCGGGCACTCCTCGAAGAAGCCGTACTGCGACGGGGCTCACCGTGCCGCGGGCTTCAAGGCCGACGTGGCCAACATCCCCGTGGTCTCCTAGGCCGCAGACGGCTCCCACGGTCTCTCCGCGGGGCGCCCGGGGCCGCCGAGGCCCCCTGCATGCTAGCCGCGGGGCGGGAGGAGGGCGATCCAGACCTTGCTTGCCTGGAACCCGGCGCGCTTCTTCCAGTCCTCCAGCGTGCGCCCTGAGCGGTAGGACGATCGCCGAAGCGGGTCGAAGACCTGCAGATGTCGGCCCCGGGAGACGAGCCCCACCCAGTGGGGGTCGGAGTGGGGTGCCCCTAGGTTCCTTGCATCTACGAGCAGGAGCCCGGCGTTAGATCCGGCTCGGCTTCGCCCTTCGCGGTAGGAACGGATGAGAATCCCCCGCTCCGTGCATTCTTGCCGGAGTCGCTCCTCCGCCGCGCGGTAGATGCGCAGGGCTCCGAGCCCAGCGTGCTCGGAGAGGATATGCCTCCAGAGCCACGGGCGCGGTCCGGAGATCTCGACGACCGCTGAGGAGCCTCTTCGCACGGCTGCAAGCGCGAGACCGAGAGGGTGCGAGCCGGGGCAGACGAGAGCGGTGCTCTCCCTCCAGAGCTGGATCTCCTCCGCTGTAACGTCCCGGGGTCGGTACCGGGCGATCCGTTGGAGGACGTTGCCGAGCGCCGCCGGGCCGCAGGTGAACGGCGAGTGCTGGGGCCAGAAGCGAGTCGGGGAGCGGGGCGGGGAGGAGCGGCCTCGGGATGCGCTTCCGTCCTTGGATCGTACGTCCCTGCGCCGCCGAGAGGGTTTCGGCCCCGGGCCGGTACGTAATCGCCTCATGAATCGGTGGTTCCTGCGGATCGGTCGGAGGAGATCGGGCTCTCCCTCGAGGGCGACTGGGCCGCTAGGTAGGGGAAGAGCGCGGCCAGCAGCTTGTTCTCGGCCTTTCGGAGCAGCGCGTCGAACGCCTCCCGCGAGATCTCGAGCGCCTGCGCGAGCTCTCCGGTCGTAACGGCGTGAGGGATCCGGTAGTACCCTCGAGCGAACGCGAGCACGATCGCTCGACGTTGCCGCGGTGTGAGGTTGGAGAGCAGATTGCCGATCGGCACGAGGAAGGTGTCCTCGAACCCGAGAGAAGTCAACGCTCGGGTCCCGATCCGGATCACGCGGACGTCCGCGGGCAGCGTCGCGAGGACCGCGTTATCGAGACCGCCCTCCGGGACCAGGAACTGATACGTCTCGCCCTCCGCCGAGTAGATGGAGGGCGGAAGGTAGAGGTTGCCTGCGGCCTCGATCGTGGGGATCACACGGCCGCTGCGACAGCAGGCGCACGCTGCGAATCGCACGAGCGCGGCCGATCCATCCCCCTCTCGGAAGAGCTCGGTACCCCCGGCGTTCCGGTACGTCTCGAGGAGCGGGGCGAGATCCGCCGGATCCGGTGCATGGGCCTCGAGCGTCGTCTCTTTCCCACGGTGGCAGAGGTGGGTCGCCCGCAGCCCTCGCGCGGAGGACGTCACCGGCGTGGACAGGGGGCAGGGATGTTGGATCAGGATGTGCACGAGCTGCACCGGCTCTGCCCTGAGGCGCACCGCCCTGTGTGCGATAAGCCCATTGCATTCGCAACGGGGACGCTCTTCTCCGCACGAGGCCTTCTCGGGTCGATGAAAAATGGCGACCTACGAAATCACCCACAGATGGAAGGATGTAGACACGAAGACCGTGATCGCGCAAGTGCAAGGAGCGATCGCCTCCGCGAAGAACGGCCAGGTCCCGGCAGGGTTCCGGCCGATCTCGATCGTGGGCGTTCCGAACGCCACCGAAGCCCACTGCCTCTGGGAGGCCCCGAGCGCTGAAGGTCTCGAGGGATTGTACCAGAGCCTCGGGCTCCCGACCCAACGGACCATTCGCGAGGTGACGCCGTTCTTCACACGGTAGACGGTCCTTCCGTCCGCCCACAACCGTTTCCAGCCCCCTTTTCCCTAAGCCCGCGCGCGCGAACAGTATCGGGAAGTAGCATGTTCGGTCTCGAAGTAGCACAGGGCCTCGCCTTCACGGCCCTCCTCGTCCTCGCGGCGGCCGTTGCGCTCGCGCGCCCCCGTCTCTCCCCACACCGGCCGAGGGAGTCGGTAGCGACCGAAGGAGGCGTCCCCGGGTGGACCGAGATCGCATGGCTCGCAGCCGTTTCGGTCCTGCTGGTCTACACGCTCCTGGTCCTGCTGGTCCCCCACGCGAGCTACCTCGGCCCGTGGACGATCGGGTTCCCCGGGGACGAGATCGTTCAGGCCGTCGGATTCACGCTGTGGGTCGGAGGTGCGCTGCTGGCCGGCTGGGCGCTCCGCGCCCTCGGTCGGTACACGACCGTGAAGATCCAGATCACCGAGACCCAGCCGATCGTCCGGAGCGGTCCGTACCGTTGGATCCGACACCCGATGTATTCGGCGATCCTCGTCCTGTCGATCGGAACCACCCTCCTCTTTCTCAGCCCGATCGTCGCGATCGATGCGATCGTGCTCTTCGCGCTCGCGGAGTACCGCGCGACCATGGAAGAGCGGATGTTCACCCACTCCCCGCGCCTGGGGGTCGAGTATGAGCGGCTCGTGGCGGAAACCGGTCGCTTCTTCCCCGGGCGACCTCGCGGAGGGTCGCGGGCCCACGGCACCCCGGTGCGGAAGGGCCGCTGATGGTCGCACGCGCCGCCTCGTTGCCGCCTGAGGGTGCGAGAAGCGCACTCCGTGCTCGAGCCCAACCGCCTCCTATCGGCTGCACAGAGGGTCAAGTGGCGTTGACCCCACCCCCTTCTACTCTAGAACTGTGTTCCTAGGACGGTGCGGATGGAAGCGCACGGGGTCTGGGAGGGCGGCTTCAGGACCCGGCTGGACGACGGGCGCGCCCACACGGTGACCGTCGACCTACCCGTCGAGGAAGATGGGACGGATGCCGGCACCTCCTCCCTCGAGCTGATGGTGCTCTCCCTCGCCGGATGCATCACGACGATCTTCGGGCTCGTAGCCCGGAGGCGGAAGCTGAAGTTCGTCGACCTGCGAGTTGCGCTGAGGGCCGAGCGACCGAAGGGAGCGCCGACCATCGAGCGGGTCGTAGGTACCCTCGAAGTTCGGACCGAAGCGGCGCGCGAGGAGGTGGAGACGGCACTTGGGGTGACGCTGCGGATCTGCCCCGTGGGTGTCCTCTTCGAGCACGCGCACGTTCCCGTCCAAGTGCTCGCTCGAGTGCTCGCACCTTTGCCCGGGAATCTGGTTCGCGCGGCTACTGCTCCGACGGTCCTCGTTGCGGGTGAACCGATAAGCGCCCAGCCGGCCCTCCCGCCGGGAGCTCATCCGCGCGGGTGAGACCTAAGGGAGGGAGCGAGGGATCATCATGGAGAGCCCGACGTACGACCGAATCTCCAGGCAAGGAGTGGAGGAGACCGTCACCCGCCTCGGAGCCGAGCTGAAGCGACGCGGGTTCGGCGTCCTTTCCACCATCCGCATCCACGATATCCTCCTGGAGAAGACCGAGACCGTGGTCGAGCCGATCGTTCTGCTCGATGTCTGTTCCCCACGACATGCCCTCGCCGCGCTCGGCGTGAGCCGGGACGTGGCGATCCTTCTCCCGTGCAAACTGGAAGTCTCCTCGGAAGAGGGCCGGACTCGGATCACCCTTCAACGACCGACTCGTCTGATCGGGGCGTTCCTGCCGGAGCCCAAGCTGGAGCGCATGGGGTCCGAGATCGAGCAGAGCCTGAAGGAAGCTGTGGATGCCTGCGCTGAAGCGTAGCCGCGATCGCCCGGCCGAGGCGGACGCCCGGCACCCCGAACCTCATCCGGTGTCTCACCGTCCTAGAGATCATCGGAAGATGCACGAGGAGGTCTGGACCCGGGAACGGGCGAGCGCCGTTCTGGAGAAGTCCGATCGCCTCCAGTCGGAGGATGCACGGGAGCTGTGGAACCGGGTCGGTCTCCGACCCGGCATGACGGTCGTCGACGTGGGCGCCGGCTCGGGATTCTACACGTTTCCGGCGAGCGAACGCGTCGGGCCGACCGGCCGGGTCTTCGCCGTCGATGTCTCCCACGAGCTGATCGACCTGATCCGGGAGCGGTCGGCCGAGCGACACCAATCCAACATCGAGGCGCTGGTCTCTCGACCGGATCAAGTGCCCCTTCCCTCCAATCTCGCGGATCGCGTTCTCCTGGCTAACGTCCTCCACGGCGTGCCACCGGCGACCGTCGCGGAAGCGGTGCGGATCCTTCGTCCGGGAGGGCGCCTCGTGGACGTGGACTGGAAGAAGGAAGCTACCCCGGGAGGTCCGCCGGTGGAACATCGGCTCGCCGCGGCGGAGGCCCGACGGACGCTCGAGGGATATGGCCTGGAGACCGGCGCCGAGTGGGATCTAGGTCCGTACCACTACGCCCTCATGCTCGAGAAGAAGCGACGCGCGTAGGATCGCGCCCGTCCGAGGCTCGGGGCCCCGACTCTCGAGCATGGGAACTCGCGGCCGTTTCGGCCTCACGCAACGTATCCGGCTAAGTTTCGACTCTGCGGGCGATCGCTCGCAAGGTCAGGATGGACCCGAGCTTCGCTCGTTGGGTCCGCGCCGGAGGATCACAACCAAGAGGATCAACCCCGCTAGGACGGTCAGGAACGAGCCGATCACCACGAGGAGCCAGCCTCCCGCGATCACCCACGTGATCGCCCCGAGGACCAGAAA
>JABEUK010000034.1 GCA_013044425.1 Thermoplasmata archaeon
CTCTTCAGCTGGCGAAGGACGAAGCTCGACGCGAGCTGGTCCCGGTATCGCGAAAGGAACGCCGAGTTCGTCTGCTTCGCCCGCACCGCTTCGACCGCCACCCGGCCGGCGATCTGTCCGGACTCGAGGGCAAAGTCCATCCCCCGGCGCGTGAAGCCGGTATTGAGGAACAGCCCCGCGGCCGAGCCGGCCACGAGGAACCCGTCTCCCCACAACGGAGGGATCGAGCTGTAGCCGCCTTCCCCTACGAAGCACCCGCTGTACTCGAGGAGCGATCCTCCTTCGATCCATCGGGAGACCAGGGGATGTTGCTTGAACTCCTCCAGGATCTCATACATCCGGACGTCGTGGTCCACGAGCGAGCGCATGTTGACGATCATGCCGAGGGAGAGGCTGTCTCGATTGGTGTAGAGGAACGCTCCTCCCTCGATCCCGCCGGGGAATCCGATGGTCGTGATCTGCGTCCCCTCGATCCCGCGCAGCTGGAACCGCCGTTCGACCTCTCCGGGGGGCAGGCCGATGACCTGCTTGACCCCGACCCCTACGGTCTCGGGCCGGGCCTCGGGTTGGATTCCCGCCTGCCGGGAGGTCAGCGTGTTCACGCCCTCGGCGACGATGACGATCTCCGCTCCCACGTCATCGCCTCCGGAGCGGATCCCGACCACGCGGCCGTTCTCCTTGAGCAGCGAATCCACCTTGACCCCGTAGACGGGGACCGCACCCGCGGCCTCGGCCTTCGCGGCCAGCCACGGGTCCAGGCGGCTGCGCAAGACGCTGAACGCGTTGAACGGAGGCGCGGAGAACGCCTCGTCGTAAAAATCGAGCGACGCGGCCTGGCGGGCGGTGAGGAACGAAACGACATTTCGCGATATCGCCCGCTCCACGGGGCAGGGGTCTTCCTTCCAGAACTCCGGGAAACTCCGGGCGAGGCCGTGGCTGTAGAGGAGGCCACCCGATACGGTCTTTGTCCCCGGCTTGGTCCCACGCTCGGCCAAGAGGACCTGGAGACCGGCCTTCGCCGCTACGTGGGCGGCCATGGAGCCGGCGAGTCCGGCCCCGACGACCACGACGTCGAACTTCTCCATCCCATGCGCGCACGGGGCTCCGGTATTTTGGCTTTCGGTACCTCCCTAAGAGCCGGGAGACGAGATTCGCGCGTACCCAAGCTCTGATAAACCGACGAGACTTCAAACCCATCGCCAGGACATGGGCGCCGCTGACGATCCGCCGGTGATGGACCCCAAGGAGTTCGATCGGATGATGGACCAGAAGGTCCTTGCCTGGGGATCGAAGCAAGACCGACCGTGCCCGAAGTGTCGGGAGATCGGGTTCCGCATGATTGCCGATTCGGAGATGATCGCCCTCTTCGCCTGCCGGCAGTGCGGCTACCAGACCGAGGAGCTGCACGAACTCCGCGAGGTCGTTCAACCGCCCTTTCGTGAATACCGCGAGGGCCGAGGCTTCGCGGCCGCGCTCGAAGACTCCGACCATACTTCGGCGCCCGAGCCGCGGGGTGACCCGCCGTGAAGCGAGCCCCCCGCGCGCGGCCTCCTCGAGAGTGGGCGGCGACTCGACGGCGTCGTCCGGGGCGCCGACCCCGGCCCGCTCTCGATGCGCTCGACATCAAGATCCTACGAGCCCTCCAGAACGACGGTCGGGCCTCCTTCCGCCGGGTCGCCCGCCGAGTGGGCGCGAGTGTGACCACCGTCAGCACTCGAGTCCATCAGCTCAGCGGCCTCGGGGTGCTCCAGGGGTTCGTTCCGCTGGTCAGCGTCCAGCGGCTCGCGGAGGTCGGACGTGCTCCGCACTGCGCGGTCCTGTACGTGGAGCCGGTGGGCGATTCCCCCGAAGCGATCTCGGCCGTTGCGGCGGGCGTCGCTCTTCGCCCCGGGGTCTGCTACATCTTTGAGCTTCGCGGCAGTTCCGAGCTCATCGTGCTGGCTTCCACGGCCACTTCCGCGGAGTCGACCGCCCTACTGAGGGCCCTCCGGGAACTTCCCGGTGTCGCTCGCGCCCGCGCGCTCCCCATCCAGCGCGTCCACAAGGAGCGCCCCGGCCATCCGATCGGACCGCCGCTTCCCGTCGCGGTCCCCGCCGCGTGAATCGACCGAGCGCCTCCTCTCCGGCGGCTCCGCGCCGGCCGACGAAGTTCGCCATGCAAAAGTTTATCACGGCTCATCCGTTTGGACGTTTGTCCATTGGTTGTGCTCATGAGCGTCGTGGCTCACTTGCCTCGTCGTACCTTGTCGTTGACCGAGGAGGAGGCCGATTCGCCGCCCGCCATGCACCTCACCGGTCGGCAGCGAATGACGGACGCCGATCGCTCGCTCTCCGAAGAGATCTACCGTGAGTTTCGCGGCGACCATCGCCACCACGACTTCGTGCTCGGATGCCTCAATTGCGGGGAGTGCACGACCGGCTGCCCCGCGGCTCGATTCTACGACTTCTCTCCGCGGGAGATGCTCCAGATCGCCCAGAACGGGGATGCCACGACCTTGTGGGATGCGATGCAGGAAAAGATCTGGGCCTGCTGCCAGTGCTACACGTGCAACATGCGCTGCCGGTTCGGCAACGACATCGCGGGCATCATCAGCGTGATGCGCGAGCTGTCCGTGCGTCACGGGATCGAAGCCACGCGCCGCACGTTGGCGCCGTTCAACCGCTCCCTGACCCTTCTGATGACGGTCGGAACCCAGGTGTCGTCCGACATGATCCAGCCCGACTTCTTCCGAGACTGGGGACCGTTCGCGACCGGGTCCGACAAGTCCTGGGGCGTGACCCCCGCGATCATGCGCAAGGCGATCCCGATCGACGTGCTGCAGACGACCACCTCCTCCTGGGAGGTATCGGTGCAGACCTCGCTCGAGCTCTTCCGCATCTACGAGGAGACCGGGGTCCTCGACATGCTCCGAGGTCTGGATCCGGATCTCACCGACATGCTCATCGACATCATCGAGGAGCGCCGCGAGGAGTTCACCGAAGCTCGGGAGCGCTACCGGGCCGACCTCGACCGAATGCAGGGGCCCGTCGCGACGTTTTCCGGGTGAGTCCGGAGGGAACGATGCTCAACGCAACACAGATCCGAAGGGTGATCGAGGAACGGACCGAGCGCCGGCAGGGCACCGGCAAGAAGGTCGTCGATGTCCGGGAAGAGATGGACCGGCTCGAGGAACAGGGCGAGCTCATCGTCCATCGGGTCCGGGCCGAGAATCGGCCGGTCGAAATGAAAACGCTCTTCGGATGGACCAAGCGGATCCCCACCGATCGTCTCTGGCATCACAAGTCCTGCGGCCAGTGTGGCAACATTCCGGGGTATCCCTCCTCCCTCCTCTGGGTGATGAACGAGACCGGCCGGGAGTATCTCAACGAGCCTCACCAAACCTCCTGCACCGCGTGGAACTACCACGGGACGGCGACGTCGAACCCCGTCGCGCTGGCCGCGGTGGCCGCACGCAATTTCCACCGGGCCTACGAGACCCACCACTTCCCTCTGATCCACTGCGGCACCAGCTTCGGCGACTACAAGGAGATGCGAAAGCTCCTGGTCGAAAACACGGAGGTCCGGCACAAGGTCCGCGAGATCCTGCGCTCGATGGACCGGGAGCTCGTGCTGCCCGAGGAGATCGTTCACTACTCGGAGTGGGTCCAGGCCATGGCCCCCGAGATCGTCGCACGGCAGAAGGTCGATGCCTCGGGCGTCGTCGCGACCGTGCACGAACCGTGCCATTACTACAAGATGGTCCCCGAGGACGCGGTCTACGACGACGCGGTGTACGGGGGACAGCGCCCCGCCGTCCCGACGGGGATCCTGCTCGCCCTCGGGGCGAAGGTCGCCGACTACTCGACGTGGTACGACTGCTGCGGGTTCGGGTTCCGGCACATCCTGAGCGAGCGGGAGTTCAGCCGCTCCTTCGCGAACCTGCGTAAGATCCGGCCGATGGTGGAGGAGGCCCACTCGGATGTGGCGATCACGAGCGACACGGGATGCGTGACGACCCTCGACAAGAGCCAGTGGATCGGTCGAGCCCACGGCCAGCCGTACCTGTTGCCTGTCCTGTCGGATATTCAGTTCGCCGCGCTCACGATGGGGGCCCACCCGTACAAGATCGCGCAGCTCCACTGGCATGCCGCGCCGGTCGATCGCCTCCTCGATCGCCTCGGGATCGACTGGAGGAGCGCCAAGGCCGAGTTCCTCGAGTACCTTCAGCAGCTGAAGAGCGGAGCCGCTCCCGAGGTGCTCCATGCCCCTCGCGAGGAGATCGAGCGGTTCTTTGCCATCAACAAGGGCCAGGTCCTGCCGGAGGAGATCCGCGAGAAGCCCTCGACCCCGGTATCCCCGACCCTCGTCGAGGGGAGGGGTCCTCGGTGAACCCCGTGCTGGTGTTGGGCGCGGGGCCCGCTGGGCTGAGCGCCGCGTCCGAACTCGCGGGCCTGGGTGCGCCGACCCTGCTCGTGGAGAAGGAGACGTACCTCGGCGGAAATCCGAAGCGCTGGCACTACTCCCTCTTGGCTCCCGATCTCCGCCCGGCGGAGGAGATCCTCGGTCCGCTGATCGAACGGGTCGAGCACCATCCGCAGATCGAGCTCCACGTCGGCTCTCAGGTCTCCTCCGCCGAGATCGCGGGGAACGGATACCGGATCTCGCTGCGGTCGAAGGAGGGCGTGCAGACGCGGGAGGTCGCCGCGGTCGTCCTCGCCACCGGGTTCGACCACTTCGACTCTCGGCGCAAGTTCGAGTACGGCTACGGCCACTTTCCCGACGTCGTCGACTTCAAGGAGCTCGAAGGGATGATCCATGACGACCGGGTCCTCCGACCGTCCGATGGGAAGGCCCCGGGCCGGATCGCCTGGGTTCTGTGCGTCGGTTCGCGCGACATCCAGATCGGCAATCCCTGGTGCTGCCGGATGGGATGCGTCGTGAGCATCAAGCAGGCGGTCGAGATCCGGCAGAAACATCCGGAGATTCAAGCCTACATCTACTACATGGACATCCGAACCTACGGCCTCTGGGAAGATCTGTACTGGAAGTCGATGCAGGACTACGGGGTCAAGTTCATCCGGGGACGGATCGGCGCGATCTCGATGGCGGAGGGCGGGCGGCGCCTGATCGCCACGGGCGAGGACACGATCCTGAGCCGCCCGACCGAGGTTCCGTTCGATATGATCGTTCTCGCCAGTGGGATGGAGCCGGGGACGGGGACGAAGGAAGCATCCGATCTGTTCCACGTTCCCGTCGGCCCGGAGGGATTCCTGACCCCGAAGCTGTCGGACATGAACACGATCGACTCCGGTCTCCCGGGGATCTTCCTCGCCGGTGCGGCGACCGGGCCCAAGGCGATCCCCGACGCCATCACCGAAGGTATGGGGGCGGCGCTCCGTGCGTTCCAGTACGCTCGGGGGTGACCGGATGGACGCGCGGGAGCCGGCCTCCCGCGTAGATCCGGCGAAGGTGGCTTCGGCGTGGGAGCGCTGGATCCTCCCCTGTGGGGTGGAGCCGATCAACCGCCTCGA
This sequence comes from Thermoplasmata archaeon, assembly GCA_013044425.1. Taxonomy (GTDB): domain Archaea; phylum Thermoplasmatota; class Thermoplasmata; order Lutacidiplasmatales; family UBA184; genus Lutacidiplasma. The sequence continues at coordinate 5,512 of JABEUK010000034.1, forward strand.
GTCGCTCCTCCAGAGAAAGTTCGCCGAGGGCCAGCAGCTCGGGACGGGAGACGAAGAGGAGTTTCGGGCCCGGTGGTCGCGGTTTCTCGATGCGATCGTGTCGACGCGATCGTACCGGCCCGCGATCCAAGAAGCGACCGATCCGTTGCGCATTCGGTCCCTCGTCGCCAGGACCCAGGCGGGCGGATACTCCGCGCGCGATCTTCCGGCCCTCGCCGACCACGTGGGAGGGGCTCCCCGGGAGGTGCGGATCGACATCGCGGCCGAACTGCTTCATGCGGCCGCTCCCGATCGGGCGGGACTCCTGACCCGTTGGGTCTGGAACCCGGAGCGGGGCACCGGGATCCTGGCGGAGTTCGTAGCGCCCGGCCCCACCCGTTTCGAAGAGGTCCAGGCTCGGCTGGGCGAGATCCGGCTGGAGCTCTCGGCGCTCGGCTTCCCTTCGGCCACGTTCGCGTCGGTCGATGTCCTGCTGGCGCTCGCGTACGCGGCCCGGCTCTCCGAGGCGACCGACCGAAGTTTCCAGGGAGGCGGGATCGAGAGCCTGCTGCCCGGGACGCTCGGTCTCGCTTCGATGATCCTCGGCGTTCGGAGGTGGGTCGTTCATGCCGATAGTTGAGAAATCGCTCGTTCGGGTGCAACGCACGGAGCAGCTCGAGATCGACGGGATCGACGTCTCGGGAGATTGGAATACCTTCATCGAGCCAAGGGTTCGCGCCGATCTCGACCTCCGCATCGTCGACTGGGTCCGCGCCCAGCCCCAGGGGGATACCATCGACCGTTGTTGGCAGTGCGGCACGTGCACCGCCGGCTGCTGCATGCACACGGACTACGGCCTCGAGGAGTTCAATCCTCGGTATTTCATCTACCTCGCACAGATCGGCTACGAGGAGGAGTTGCAGCGCTACGCCCAAGCGATCTGGCGCTGCGTCTCCTGCAACAAGTGCGTCGAGCGGTGCCCGAAGGGGGTCAAGGTCGAAGAGGTCGTGCACACGATCGGGACCTACCTCGAGGCGAGCGGCCGGGCCCCCGAGACCCCCGCCGACCGATTCGACCGGGCGTACACCGACAACCTACTCGACCGGGGGATCCTGGACGAGGCGCAGCTGTTCCGGAGCTACGAGAAGCTCGAGGGTCGTAAGACGCCGGGGAGGGAGCTCTTGCGCATGGGGGCCGCCCTCTTGCTGAGCGGCCGGCTTCACACCGGCCCCCTCGCCCACCGGACCAAGGGCTGGCGTCGGATGCGCCCGGTGCTGCAGGGCCTTCTCGAGGAGGACCTTCGCCGACGCCGAGCGAGCGCCCGGACGAGCCGGCCCGCCGACGGGAGCCACCCATGATCGACCGGGCCGAGGGTCGGGGACCGTCCGATGCCGTCCCAGCGTACTATCCGGGGTGCTCGATGGACGGCCTCGGGAAGGCGTACGAAGTGTCCTGCCAGCTGGTGCTCGACCGTCTCGGACTGACGATGGACCGGATCGTCGACTACAACTGCTGCGGAGCGACGGAGGTCAAGAATCTGAGCCAGGACGTTTCGCTGGCGCTCCCGGCCCGGAACCTCGCGGCGGCGAGGTCGATGGGACGGCACGAGGTGATCGCCGCGTGCAACGGCTGTGTCTATTCGCTGACCCGGGCGAACGACGCCGTGGCGGACGAGCCCACCCGCACCCGCATCAACTCCCATCTGGAGCGAGGCGGATCGCCCGCGTACGACGGGGAGGCGAACGTCCAGCATGTCCTCGAGTTCATCCACAATCGGGCGGGCGTCGCGCACGTCCGGGCGATGGTGCAGCGGCCCTTAGAGGGAGTGAAGGTGGCCCCGTACTACGGGTGCCTGTACTCCCGGCCCAAGCGCTACACGGGGGTCGGCACGACGCCGGGAACCGACAATCCGGAGCATCCGTTCTTCTTAGACGAGCTCCTCGAGGCGTGCGGTGCGACGGTGGTGCGGGAGTATCCGGCGAAGACGATCTGCTGCGGCGGGGGCCACGCGCTGAGCGATCTGGACGTGAGCGTGGCGTTCAGCGCCTCGGTGATGAACGAGGCGAAGCGCGTCGGGGCCGATCTCGTCGCGACGATCTGTCCGCTCGGCCAGATCAACATCGAGAACAACCTCGACCGGATCCGACAGGCGTACGGCGAAGAGGTCCTCGTCCCGGTGACCTACTTCACCCAACTGATGGCGCTCGCGCTGGGCGCGAGCGTACGGGAGGCCCGGCTCAAGGACAACTTTTCCCGACCCGACCGGTTCTTACGCGCGCGGGGATTCCCCTGAAGGTGAGCATGTCGATCGTGAACGGATGTGAGTTTCCCGAGGGGTTGCTCTACTA
>JABEUK010000035.1 GCA_013044425.1 Thermoplasmata archaeon
CCACCGGAGGTGGTCACGGCCGGGGGCCCGGCGGGGCGCCCACCGAGGGTCTCGGGACCGGACGGAGCCTTCTTCGGCGGAGCCCGGCACCGCGGGCGCAGCGATGCGGGGTCCCCGTGGGGGGGGACGAACCATTAACGCCTCCTGCGCTGTACGACCCCGTGGCCGACGAGGCGCCCAAACGGGAGCGACCCGACGCCCCGCCCTACGTTTCCCAGTACCTGGGGACCGCCTTCCGGGACGCGCAGGAGCACCGCCTGCTGGCCCATGTGCGCACCGCCCCCCTCCCCCAGCACCTGGCGATCATCATGGATGGGAACCGACGGTTCGCCCGGGACCACGGCCTCATGGTCGAACTCGGGCACGAGCGCGGCAAGGACAAGCTGGAGGAGCTGCTGAACTGGTGCCTGGAGATAGGGCTCAAGATCCTTACCGTCTATGCCCTGTCCACCGAGAACCTGAGCCGCCCTGCCGAGGAGCTCACGCCCCTCTTCGAACTGTTCGCCCGGAGCTTCAACGATATCGCCGTCGATGAGCGGGTGCATCGCCACCGGATCCGGGTGCGGGCCATCGGGAACCGCTCCCGCCTGCCCCTAAGCGTGGTCGAGGCAATCGAACGGGCGGAGAAGGCCACGGCGGCCTACGATGCCTACCACTACAACATCGCGATCGCCTACGGGGGGCGGGAGGAGATCCTGGACGCCATCCGCGGTCTCGCGCGCGAGGTCCGTGCCGGCCGCCTCGAGCCGGAAGCGATCACCTCGGAGATGGTCTCGAATCACCTGTACACCGCCGAACTGCCCGATCCGGATCTCGTCTTCCGGACCAGCGGGGAGGAGCGGATCTCGAACTTCCTTTTGTGGCAGACCGCCTATGCCGAGCTGTACTTCGCCGATGTCATGTGGCCGGGCCTCTCCAAGCTCGACTTCCTACGGGCGATACGAGATTTCCAGGTCCGGCAGCGCCGATACGGAACCTGACCCCACTGGTTCGCCCGGGCCAGTGGTGCGGCGACCGCATCGGTCGGGGCCGCGGGGGAAGGGTCGGCCTCTGTAGCTTCAATCGACGGGTTGCCGTAAGCCCCCGTTCTCCCCCACCCGGTTGAGCGGCCCTCTCGAGGATCGTCCCAACGACCCAGTCCGGAAGGTCATGTTATGCCGACATCCTCCATCGACATATTGATTTAGTTGTGCCGACATACCGCCCCTCGTGTATCTGCGGTTCCGCGAGAGGCGGGGACACGTCTACTATAGTGTCGTCGAGGGGCGACGTAGTGCCGACCGCATTCGCCAGAGGAACCTCCTCACGCTGGGATCCCTAGAGGACCTCTCCCAGGAGCGGCGGCGAGACCTCGAGCAGAAGGTGGCCGCTCTCCACGATCCCAAGGTCCTGCACGCGTTCTACGCCAAGCTCGCGGAGTTCGGGCACCCCGTCCCGAGCTACCTTCCTCCCCTCGACCTCGTCGCGGAGGGCCCTTTCCCGCTCCGCAGCGTCGACTTCGCCACCCTCACCGAGGCCCTGCGTCAGGACGACCTCACCAGCCACGACCTGGCGGCGCTGGTCTCCCGCATCGGCCTCCCGCTCCGACCCGACGAACTCGTCGCCCTGGGTCTCCGGGTCGAGAGCGGAAAAAAAACTCGGCGCTCCATCTCCCTCTACTACCGACGGACCTCGAGGTCCCCCCGTCGTCCTGCCCCACCTGCCGCGGGAACCTCGAGACCCCGAAGACGCTCCGCCGTCGGATCCGCACCGTCGGCCAGACCCTGACCTATCGAGGCCCTCTCCTCGTCTGCCGACGACACCCCAAGAGGCCGTTCTTCTGGGTCCCGCCTCTCCTCGCCCAGGTCGCCCCGCCCCGACGCACCTACGACCTCAAGGTCGCCACCCTGCTCGGCCTCGAGAGCCTCTTCCTCGAGGAGACCCAGGCCCGTACCCGCCGCCACGCCACCCTCGAGGAGGGCGGGCCGAGCACCGGAACCGTTTCGCTGCGGCGAGAGGAGTTCCTCCTCCGCGCCTACGCGCTCCACCGTCGGGGACTTCCCGCCCTGCGGAACTCCTTGGAGGCCCAGGGAGGCTACCTCCTCCACGTCGACGGGACCGAGACGGCGGGCAGTCCCGTCGTCTTCGTCGCTTGGGACGAGTGGAGCGGCCTCGTCCTCGACGCCCGGGTCCTCGACACCGAGGACGCCGTCGAGATCGGCGCCTTCTTCCGAGAACTGGAGGCGGCCCTCGGCCGCCCCCAGGGTCTCGTCTCGGACATGGGGGAGGGGATCCTCAAGGCGGTGAGGCAGGTCTTGCCGGGCCTCCCGCTCCAACTCTGCCACTTCCACTTCGTCCGGGACGTGGGGAAGGACCTGTTCGAGAAGCTCGAGGGGGAGGTCCGGCGCCATCTGCTCGGGACCCGGGTGCTGGCGCGACTCAACGAGCTCACCCCGGGGAAGGAGGGGGACTGGGAGGGGTCGGGGCGGAAGTGTGCGGCGGAGTTGGAGCGGCTGCTGGAGGAGGCGGAGCCGAGGTGGGTGAGGATTCTGCAGGACCACGTGCTGGGGCCGAGGGAGCGGGCGAGTCGGTTCCCGTTCGAGCTGACGTATGGGAGCATCGCGCAACACGCGTGGTCGGCGGCGCCGCTGGCGCACGAACTCGCGATGTGGAACGTGGAACGGAGCGTGGGACTCCGCTCGCTGACGAAGGCAGAGGGCCTGCTGGGGAAGCTCGCGAAGGATGGGAAGTTCACACGTCTCGCGTACCGAACGAAGACGCTGACGGAGGCGTACGGGGAGTATCGGGAGGCGCTGGGAGTGGGTCGGGACGTGACGGGTTCGGACGGGGAGGCGTCGGTGGCTGCGGCAGCGGAAGGCGGTCGCCGGGTGGAGGGAGTGTTGGCGCGGTGGGAGGGAGTGGCGGAGGGACTGGACGACGAGGAGGTTCGGCAAGGGATCCGCCAGATGCGGGAGGCGTGGGAGAAGCGGAAGGGGAACCTGTTCGTGGAGGTCCGGGACCGGTATGGGAAGCCGCGGGCGATCGAGCGGACGAACTGGCGGAGCGAGCAGGGGCATCGGGAGGTGCGCCTGGCGATCCGTGGACGGACGAGGAAGGGTCGAACGGAGGAGGAGATGACGCGGCACGGGGCGCTGATGGCGGTGGTGGGAAACTGGGGTCGAGCGGGGTATGCGAAGGCGATGGGGTGGGAGAAGGAGGATCTCGTGCGGGCGATGGGGACGGTGACGAGAGAGGAGATGGCGGCGGCGAGGCAACTCAAGGGTCGGACATTCCGGTGCCGATCGGACGTGAGGCGGGCGAGGCATCGGGACCCGATGCTGAGGGAGTTTCTCGGGATCCTCCGCGCGGGAAGGCCGACGCTGGTAGAGGAGATCCGGGCGTGGATGGCACGCTACGAGCCGGCCCGGCAACCGCTTGATTGAACGTATAG
>JABEUK010000036.1 GCA_013044425.1 Thermoplasmata archaeon
ACGTTCGCCTGCGAGAACGTGAAGCTCGAGATGGATGCGTTCACGACCGCCGTGACCCCTCCATACTTGACGATCGAGAGGGTCGCCGTGCCCCTTCCCAAACAACTCGACAGCGGGGTGAGCGAGAACGATGTCCAAGTGTTTCCACTGCCCGTCGCGCTAAGCTGGGTGTTCGCGGGAGCGGTCGTCCCCGCCGCGAGCGAGTAGCCCTGGGGAAGGACGACGTTGTAGACGAACGTTTGCGCCCGCGTGGGGTAGCGGTAGTCGAACTGGAGCGTGTACTGGCTGTTGTTCGCCCGGAGCGTGGAGCTCAGCGCGTAGCTCTGAGCGTAGTTCAGGGTCAGTGTCGCGGTGCTCGTCGGGCCGCAGGAACCGGTGGTACAGGTGGACGCGTAGGTGAACGTGTTCGTGGCCGGCTCGGTGAAGGCGGTGCCGTTGACGGTGGTCGCCGCCTGGACCGCCGGGAAGAACGGCCCGGCCGACTGGATCGCGGACGCGGCCGCCCCGAGCGATGAGGCCGGGAAGTAGACCGAGGAGTTGTAGTCGAGGCCGAGCTGCGACCACAGGTCGCCGACCGAGGCGTTCGCGAAGTACGGGAGCACCGCGTTCGAGCTGAGCTGCGCCGTGGTGTTGACGGAAAGGGTCCCGTTCCCCGTCGTGCCGAGCGTCAGGCCCGAGAAGTTCAGCACGGTGCTGTAGACGGCCGGGGGTGTGATCGACGTCACGGCCACGTTCTGGTAGACCGGCGAGTTCGCGGAGACGGCCTGAGCGTAGTACGCGGTGGAGTAGCCGACCGGCGACAGGAAGACGTCGAACGGCTGCGGTCCGCTCGCGAAGTTGAGGGGGTACGTCCCGAACGAGTAGAATCCACCGGGCGAGGTCTCGCCGGAGTAGATGTACCCGTTATTCGGGTCGTAGATCGTGACGTTCCCTCCGTTGGGCACGTGGACGGCGGGACTCGTTCCGGCGATGTTCTCGAAGCCCGAGATGAGGTAGTTGTTGGCCGAGATGTTGCGGAACTCGTGGGCCGCGTTGATCACGACCCGAGTGAAGTTGTAGTGCGTGGTCGGGCCCGGAACGACCGTCTCCGCGACCCAGGTCCCCTCGGGAGCGCGCAGGCTGTACGACCCGTTCGAGCTCGTGGTGTTCGAGCTCAGGACGAATCCGTTGTAGGCGGCGTCCAGGATCTCCACGGTCGAGACGACCGTTCGACCGGCGTACGTGACGGTCCCGTTAAGGGTCGACGAGTACGGAAGAATCGAGACCCCGGTGATGGTCACGGGCGTGCCGGTTCCGCCCGAACCGAGGTTCGCGGCCGAGAAGTAGCTGAAGGTGGGGCTCGGGTTCTGAGGGATGGCCGCGCAGGAGGGGTTGCAGCCCGAGAGGCTGAGCTTCGCCTGGGGCGCGACCCAGGCGCCCCACCAGCCCGGAGCGAGCCCGGGGGCGTTGGTGGCGCTCGAGAATGTGAACTGACCGCTCGACCCGATCGTGGTGGTCGTGTAGGTCTGGTTGGTGGCCTGGGAGACGAGGCTGACCGTGACTCCGCCCGGAACCGGGTTCGGCGCGCCCGTCGGCTGCGTGACGTACCCGTACAGCGTGTACGTGGTTGTCGTCGTAGCCGGGGCGGCCCCGACCGGCACAATTGCGGCCAAGAGGACGACCAAGACCAATCCCACCAAGGCGACCTGCGGCACGGCTCGATGCAACGACTTCACGACTCCCGTTTCTATCGTCCTCCTATCGGAGGACTCGGCGGCGAACCTAGTCGCTCTACATATAGCTTGCCTAACAGAAGGTGCGGGCCACCGTCGGCTGGGGCGTTCTCTATCGGTAAATCGCCTGGACGGGCTCTTCCTTGCGCCGCGTCGCCCGCTCGCGGAGGAGGTGGCGCGAGAACTCCTCGTAGAACCGCAGGCTCTCGCCATCGCACGACGGGTGCAAATGTCGCAGGGCCTCGTCGAACTGGGCCATCCCCACCTTCGTGGCCTTCAGGTTCTCACGGATCGCCCCGAGTCCCGCCTCGCGGCAGAGGGCGGCGAGGTCGCTCCCTACGAACCCGTCCGTGCGGGCGGCGAGCTGATCGAGATCGACGTCGTGAGCGAGGGGCATCTTCCGGGTGTGTACCTTTAGGATCTCGAGCCGCCCGGCCACGTCGGGGGGTCCCACGTAGAGCAGGTGGTCGAAGCGCCCCGTGCGTAGGAGCGCTTCATCGATGATGTCCGGTCGGTTGGTGGCCGCCAGCACGAGCACCCGCTCCAACGATTCGAGCCCATCGATCGAGGTGAGGAGCTGGTTGACGATCCGTTCGGTGACGCCGCTCGAGCTCTGGAGCCCCCGCTTCGGCGCGATCGCATCGATCTCGTCGATGAAGACGATGGAGGGGGAGGCCTGACGGGCCTTCTTGAAGATCATCCGGATCGCCTTCTCGCTCTCCCCGACCCACTTGCTCATCACCTCGGGTCCTTTCACCGAGATGAAGTTCGCTTGACTCTCGGTGGCCGCGGCCTTGGCGAGCAGGGTCTTGCCGACCCCGGGGGGCCCGTAGAACAAGATCCCGCGAGATGGTTCGATCCCCATCTGCTCGAAGACCTGGGGGTTCTTGAACGGCAACTCGACCGACTCCTCGAGGATCCGACGGACGCTCGCGAGCCCTCCGACCTCCTCCCAGCGCGTGGAGGGGATTTCGACCGTGACGTCGCGCAGGCTCGAGGGCTCGATCTGCTTGAGCGCCTCTCGGAAGTCCTTGTCGGTGACCTTCATACGCTCCAGGAGGGAGATGGGGATCGGCTGGTCGAAATCGATCTCGGGAAGGTACCGGCGGAGCGCCCGCATGGCCGCCTCGCGGGCGAGCGCCGAGAGATCGGCTCCGACGAACCCGTGGGAGAGGGCGGCGAGCTCCCGCAGGGTTCGTTCGCGCTCCCGTTCGGTCCCCTCGATGGGCATGCCACGGGTATGGATCTGGAGGATCTCGAGGCGGCCGGCCTGGGTCGGGACCCCGATCTCGATCTCGCGGTCGAACCGCCCCGGGCGCCGCAGCGCCGGATCGATGGCCTCCTCCCGATTGGTCGCCCCGATGACGATGACGTTCCCTCGGCCGGAGAGCCCATCCATGAGCGTGAGGAGCTGGGCGACGACCCGCCGTTCCACCTCGCCGACGACCTCGTCCCGTCGGGGCGCGATGGAGTCGAGCTCGTCGATGAAGATCACGCTGGGGGCGTTCTTCTCGGCCTCCTCGAACTTCTCCCGGAGCTCTTTCTCGCTCTCTCCGTAGTACTTCGAGATGATCTCGGGGCCCTGGATCCCAATGAAGTGCGCACCGGCTTCGTTGGCCACGGCCTTCGCGATCAAGGTCTTGCCGGTGCCCGGGGGCCCGTAGAGCAGGACGCCCTTCGGAGGGGTGATGGCGAGCCGATCGAAGAGCTCGGGGTGCTTGAGGGGGAGTTCGATCATCTCCCGCACGCGTCCGAGTTTCTCCTTCAGGCCGCCGATGTCTTCGTAGGAGATCCGAGGGGCCGCAACCTCCGTCTCGCTGACCGTCTCCTCTTTGATCGTGATCAGGGTCGAGGGCGCCACCTGGACGATCCCCTTCGGCTGGGTCGAGACGACCATGAACGGCAGAGAGCCTCCCATGAGGAAGACCCCGGGAATGACGAACACGTCTCCACGAACGAACGGACGTCGCGCGAGCGCCTTCTGGACGAAAGCGTCCAGACCCGGCCCGAGGTCCATGCGAGAGGAGCCGGCGTAGATCGGTGCGATGGTGATGGCGTCGGCGAGTGGACAATCGATTCGGGTCACCTGGACGCGGTCCCCGATGCTCACCCCGGCGTTGCGGCGGACGACGGCCTCGATACGAACGAGCGCTTTGCCCTCGTCGTCGGCGGGCGCCCGGCTCACCACGGCGGGGGTCGTCTTGCGACCCCGGATCTCGACGATATCCCCGATGCCAACCTTCAGCCGCTGACGCGTCTGGTTGTCGAGACGAGCGGCCCCCAGGCCCACGTCCTGCTGGGAGACCTCTGCGACGCGGAGGTGGGCACTTTCCCCCATCGGCGAGCGCGTCCACGCGTGGGTCGCTCTAAATGGCTTCGGCCGACGGGCACCACGGTCCGAAGGAAGATATTAGGGCCCGCTCCCATCGTCGAGAGCCGATGGGAGAGGGGGCAAGCACGGCCGCAGAATTGCGCCGCCTGTTCGAGGCCGCGGGGTACCGGATCGAAGATCAGCCGCAAGGCTGGATCTCCGTCCGGGCGCAGGACCGTCGGGCGTTCGTGGCCGCTGCCGCGCTCAACTCGCCCGTGGACTTCGAGTCGTGGTACCCCCCAGATTCCGTCCATCGCGTACTCTACTACCCGGCCGACCCCGGGGAGATCGCACGAGAGCTGGCGGCGCGCCGCGGCATCGAGGTGCTCGATCCCGGGACCCTCGGACCCGCTCTCGGAGAGCTCCTGCTCGGCCCCGTGCTCCCGGTCCGTGAACGCTCGGACGCCTCTCCCGCGGTGGGCCTGATCGCACCGGCCCTGCTCATACCGGAGGGCGCGAGCACGATCCGTCCACGGATCGGTCCGGAGGAGGTCGAAGCGCTCGTCACGGGCGTCGGTGTGCACTACACTCTGCGGCTCGTTCCGTACTTCCTCGCTCCCTACCGGGTGCGGACCCCCTCCGTCCACGGGGGAGCGGGCGTCGTGTCCGACCATGTGGTCGCGGTCAATGCACTCGCTCGCCGAGCGGAGATCTGGGAGCCGCAGGAGCACGAGCTCGTCGGGGATCTTCCCGGTCACCACCCCCGGCTGCAACCGGAGATCACCGAATCTCAGGCCGTCGCGATCGCGCTCCAGGGGATCCGGCGCCACCATACGGTGAACGTCGATCACACCGAACAGCACGGGGAAGCGATCGTGATCGAGACCCGACGCCTCCCCCCGGCGATCGGGGACATCGAGATCGGGCCCCGTGTGCTGATCTATGTACCGTTCTGGTACGTGGAAGGGAACGACGGACGGGTCGTCCTGGACGCCGTGACGGGCCGGCGAACGAGCGAAGAGAGCCCTCCCTGAGGCACCCCCGACCCCACCGAGCGTCAAATACACAGCGCTCCTGCGTCGCTTCGTGATCCTCGAACAGCACCGGGTGGGCCCGTACCTCAACTTCACCTATCTCGTGGCGAGCGGGGAGGGCGGAGACGCGGTCGTTATCGATCCCTCCTACGGCATCGAGCCGGTCCTCCGCTCGATCGACGCGCACCGGGTCCAAGTGCGCTACGTCCTCAACACTCACAGTCACGCCGATCACATCGCGGGCAACGGGGAGGTACGCGAGCGCACCGGCGCGAAGGTGGTCGCTCACCGCTCGGCACCGATCGGCCAGGATCGATCCGTCGACGACGGCGATCGCATCGAGGTCGGACGGATTCGGTTCGACGTGCTCCACACTCCGGGGCACACCGCGGACTCGGTACTCTATCTCTTCGAGGGAAACGTTGCCACGGGCGACACCCTGTTCGTAGGGGAGTGCGGGCGGACGGACCTGCCGGGAGGGAGCCCATCGCAAATGTACGACAGCCTCTTCGGGCACGTGATCCGGTTGGACGACGCGCTCGTCGTGCTGCCCGGTCACGACTACGGGCCCACTCCAACCTCTACGATTGGCCAGGAAAAGAAGGAAAACTACACGTTGAAGCCCCGAACCCGCGAAGAGTTCCTTCGATTCCTGCAGGAGTGAACCCTAGACCCATGACTCCGCTGCCCGCCGCTGAGAATCGCAAGCTCTGGGCAGTCGGAGGGCGGCGCGTCGGGAGTGGGGGGGCCGATGCAGGTGCCATGATCCGGACCCTGCGTGCCCTCGCGCTTGAATCGGAGGCTCTGGTGGCCCTCTTCGACGCCCGTGCGATCGCGGGGGAACGCCATCTTCTCTCGGCGTGGGCGCATCTCGGTCGATCGCGCGAGCACGGTGAGTCCCGCCTGCGCGAGCGAGGGGCCGAGTTCGCGCTCTATGTCGCTGGCGAGGATCAGCTCGGCCGCGCGCTCGCGAAGGTCGGCGTGGCCGCGGATACCGAGCGGTTCGTGCTCGTGGGAGAACGTCCGCTCGAGCCGGGTCCGCTCCTCGAACGCTTCGGCCTCGTGCTGGACCCGGCGGCTTACCCCGTTCCCCCGAGCGAGGCGACGCTCGGGCGGTTGGGAATCGGTGAGGCAGATCGCACGGCCGTGGCGCAGAGCTCCTGGGAGGGTCTGGTCCTCGAGCGCGTCGCGTTGGTCGACCTCAATGCGAGCACGGCGAGCGAGCCCGGGCGCGCGCGCAAGGACGCCCCCGCGAATCCCCCTGGGCAGGGGTCCAGTCGGCCGCCCCCGAAGGGTGCCGGCTCGAAGGCAAAGCATTAACGACACGACCCCGTCCTCGGGACGCCCGCGCAAAGCCGTGCAGGTGTAATCTAGTGGTAGGATGTCAGCCTTCCAAGCTGACCGCCCGGGTTCGAAACGGCGGATCGCGATCGATCCGCGGCGAAGCTCCCGGCACCTGCATCCAGCGGCCCGAGCGCGGGCCCTGGGACCATACGTTTATGCCGTCGGGGTCGGTCCCTCGACGGACGCGCTGAGGTAGCCTAGCCCGGGAAGGCGCCAGTCTTGAAAACTGGTGGCGATTCGCCTCGGGAGTTCAAATCTCCCCCTCAGCGCCCTTCCCGTTCCGCGCCCCCTCACAACGAGTTATATCGCACACCCTCGTCGCCACTCTCAGATGTCGGAGACGAGCAGCGGGACCCCGCTCCTCGACCAGTACGAGTCCGTCAAGGCCCGCTACCCCGGTCATCTCGTCCTCTTTCGGGTCGGAGATTTCTATGAGACCTTCGGGGAGGATGCGAAGCTCCTCTCGAGGGAGCTCGATGTCGTGCTGACCGCACGCTCGGCCGACGCTCAGGGCCAGCGAACCCCGATGGCCGGTGTCCCCCAGCACGCGATCGAGACCTATCTGGGGCGGCTCGTCAAGAAGGGGTACAAGGTCGCGCTGTGCGACCAGGTCGAGGACGCGCGGTTCGCGAAGGGTCTCGTGCGACGCGAGGTCACACGTGTCGTGACCCCCGGAACGGTCGTCGAGGACGGCCTCCTTGGCGGTCCGGATCACAATTTTCTGGCCGTGGCCCGGGCGGCCGATTCCGGACCGGGATCGTACGCCCTCGTGGACATCAGCACCGGAGAGTGGCATCACGGCCCGGCGGATGGACCGGGGATCGACGGGCTCGCGACGGCCCTCGCACCGTTCTCCCCTCGAGAGATTCTCTACGCTCCCGCTCCTCATGAGGGCCGATCGACCGATATTCCCGCGGTGTTCCGAAAGGAGTTTCCCGGGGCACGGCTCGAGATCGCTCCCCCTCCGATGGACGCATTGGAGCTCCCCGCGGGTCTTCGCAGCGAAGGCGAAGACGGAGCGTCCGCGGATGTCGCGGATCGCATCCTAGCGGCCTACGTCCGATCGACGCAACCCCGGCTACTGCCGTACGTCGCGGTCGTGGGCGGCGCACGGGAGCGGCGCCGTCTCGTCCTCGACGCGAAGTCGCTGCGCCATCTCGAGATCAGTCGACCGATGAACCCGGACGATCCCCACGGAGCCACGCTCATCGCGGCGTGGGACGAGACCGTGACCGCGGCCGGCCGGCGGACCCTCGGTTTTTGGCTCCGCGCGCCGCTTGCCGACCTCGACGCGATCGTGGCGCGTCAGGACGCCGTGGAGGCGCTCGGTCGCCGCGGGGCCGCGATCGAGGAGATCCGCCAGAGCCTGACCGGGATCCCCGATCTCGCCCGCATCGCATCGCGCCTTGCGGGCCGGCGCGTGCGGCCGCCCGAGCTTGCCGCGCTGCGCGACGGGTTGACCCGGGCCGCCGCGCTCGCCGGCTCCCTCCTCGCGCCCTCGGACCCCCCTCTCCTCGAAGCGGTCGTGCGTTCGATAGTCCCGCCCCCACGTCTGCTCGAACGGTTGCGCTCGGCGCTACCGGATGAACCTCCCGCGACGGAAGCTGCCGGAGGGCTATTCCGCGCCGGGCACTCCCCTGAGATCGACCGATGGATCGCCACCGAGCGCGCGGCGACCGACGAGATGGCCGCCCTCGAAGCGAAGGAGCGGGAGGCGAGCGGGATCCGTACGCTCAAGATCGGCTACAACCAGGTGTTCGGGTACTACTTCGAGGTCTCCCGCTCGCACCTCGAGAAGGTACCGGGACACTTCCGACGGCGCCAAACGGTCGCCCAGGCGGAGCGGTTCACCTCGGAAGCCCTCGAGGAGATCGAGCGCCGCATCCTCGACGCCCGGGATCACCTACGGACGGAAGAGGCCGCACGGTGGGAGAGGTTCCTCGCGGAGATCGACGCCGACGTTCCCGCGATCCACCGGATCGGGCGCGGCGTCGGGACCCTCGACACCCTCCTGTCCTTCGCGCGCGTTGGCGAGCGCCGCCGCTGCGTTCGCCCCACAGTGGACCTCTCCTCGAACTTGACCATTCGAGGCGGGCGCCATCCGGTCCTCGACCGGATGCTCGGCGAACGGTTCGTGCCGAACGACACCGAGCTCGACGCCCAGAGCGCGCGGCTCCTGGTGCTCACCGGCCCGAACATGTCGGGCAAATCGACGTACATGCGCCAGATCGGGCTCATCGTAGTGCTCGCACAGGCCGGCTCGCTCGTACCCGCCCAGTTCGCGCGCGTCGGGCTCGTCTCAGGACTCTTCACCCGCATGGGGTTCACGGACGAGATCGGCCGGGGAAAGTCGAGCTTCATGGTGGAGATGACCGAGGTCGCGGAGATCCTGCGCAACGCGGACGCGCGATCGTTAGTCCTCCTCGATGAGGTCGGCCGGGGAACGAGCACCTTTGACGGACTCGCCGTCGCTTGGGCGACGATCCGGCACCTCCACGACGTCACCCGGTGCCGCGCGGTGCTCGCGACCCACTACCACCAGCTCACCCAGCTGGTCGAAGGGCTTTCCTCGGCACGTCAGGCCCATCTCGCCGTCCAAGAGCGACCGGAGGGGATCATCTTCCTGCACCATCTCGTCCCGGGGAGCACGGACCGCAGCTACGGGGTGCACGTGGCGCGGTTGGCCGGCCTGCCCAAGGATGTGCTCGCGGAGGCCGTTCGGTTGCTCGGCCAGCTCGAGATGGAGGGTGTGGAGCTGCCGGGCCGCTCGCGCGGGACCCCGACCCGCCAGGGAAAGTACACCCAGGCAGTGCTCCTCTCTGCCGAAGCCCCCGCAGCCCCCTCGCCGATCGTCGAGGAGCTAGCGAGCCTCGAGATCGACCACTTGACCCCGATGCAAGCCCTCGCGAAGCTCGCGGAGCTACGACGCCGGGCACGAGAGAGTCAGCCCTCGGAGCGAGCGCCGTGAGCGCGGCCACCCCGCGCGCTCCCATCCGTCGCCTCGCTCCGGAGATCGTCCGTCGGATCGCGGCCGGCGAGGTCGTCGAACGACCCGCGTCCGTCGTGAAGGAGCTGGTAGAGAACGCGATCGATGCCGGAGCCGAGGAGATCATCGTTCGACTCGAGGGAGGAGGCCTGCGACGGATCGAGGTCGCCGACGATGGAGGAGGCATCCCCGCCGAGGAGCTCGAGCTCGCGATCGAGCGCCACGCGACGAGCAAGCTGGCCGCAGATGGATCGATCGAGGGGGTACGAACGCTCGGGTTTCGCGGGGAGGCGCTCGCGGCGATCGCCTCGGTCTCGAAGTTCCGGATCCGCTCGCGCACGGCAAGCGCGACAGCGGCTGCCGGGATCACCGTGGCGGGAGGTGAGATTCTCGGTCGGTTCGCAGTGGGCCGCGCCGTGGGGACGACCGTCGAGGTGGAGGATCTGTTCTTCAACACCCCCGC
>JABEUK010000037.1 GCA_013044425.1 Thermoplasmata archaeon
ATGCGCTCGTCTTTCATAAGGTGAGACTCCGTTTTCGGCGTCGAGGATCGATGGTTTTCCGGGAGCCGAAGCGGACGGACTCCCGGGCCGGGAGCGGTCCCCGATCGGCGACCCGGGCCGGAGCGCCCATCGGCGTCGCTCCGAGGCCGTCGATCGGGCGCGACGGGGAGGGGTCCGCCTCGGAGCCGCGTGCGGCCCAGGAGGCGAACCCCTAGGCGACGGGGTCTACCGCCGGGGCTCGATCGATCCCGATCACCTCATCGATCTCTTCGGTGGTGGGGAGATCGTAGCGCGTTCCTTCCAGATACTTTCGGGCGTACAGCGTGGCGACGCGACCGAGGCGGGGCGAGGGGAGCGAGTTCGACGCCCGAAGCAGCGCGACTACGGCGATCGCGTGACCGAGGTCGTTCAGCACATCCTTCCCAAAGAACTGCGCTTCCCCCTCCGAATAGGAGGCGAGGGTGTTCAGGGCCCCCTCGATGCGGGCGCGCGCGAGAGCGAACGTCGCCGGACCCGTGCGGATCCCCGCTCCGATCCGCTCGATCTCCTCGAGCAGAACCCGGTCCGCACGCTTCTTCGCGATCACTTCCAGCAGGTCGAGCGCTTGGATGTTGCTCGGGCCCTCCCAGATCGGAGTGATCAACGCCTCTCGGTGCCATCGCTCGATCGGGAACTCTCGCAGGAAGCCGAGGCCCCCGTGGAGCTCCATGGCGGTCTTCGTGACGTAGGCGGACATGTCCGCGGTCACGTTCTTGGTGATGTGCGTCAGGAGCCGAGCGTAGTGGTATCCCGGGCCGTACGGAGGAGTCTCCCTCCAGGACTTCTGGAACCCCTCGACCGCGAGGAAGGCGAGCGCGAGCGCACCCTCGATGGCGATCTCGAGGTCCAAGAGATCGCGTCGGACCAACGGGTGCTCGATCAGGCGACGCCCGAAGGCGGTTCGGGTTTGCGTGTAGTAGTATGCCTCAAGGTACGCCTTCCGAGCGATGCCGAGCGCGGCCATCGAGTTCGCGAGCCGAGAGACCATCAGGTTCTCCAGCGTGTAGTAGATCCCCTGCTCGACGTCTCCGAGCAGCAGGGCGTGCGCGCCGTGGAACTCGACCTCGCCCGTCGGTACGCCGACGGTGCCGCTCTTCTTCTTCAAGCGGCGGACCAGGAAGTTGCGCCTGCCCTCGCGGTCGTGCTCCGGGACCAAGAAGAGCCCGAGACCCTTCGCTCCTCGGCCGTCCGGTCCGACCCGCGCGGTCACGAGCGCCAGGTGGGCCAGTCCCGCATTGCTGGCGAAGTACTTCGTATCCCCATCGATCGTCCATCGCCCCTCACGCAGATCGGCGTGCACGCGATTGGCGCCGAGATCGCTGCCTCCCTGGATCTCGGTGAACCACGTGGCGCCATACCGGATCGGATCCTCCTCGCCGATGAGGCTCGGCAGGAGCTCCTGCGCCGAGGCATCCCCGTACTTATGAATCGCATACGCCGTTTGATTGGTGACGGTGAGGATGCACCCGATCCCCGGATCGGCGATGAGATAGAGGGACGCGAAATGCTCGAACCAATCCCCGCGGCGGTACGGCCCCCGGTTCACGCCTCCTTCCTTGAGGAGCCACTCGAGCGCGCGCATTTCGGAGGGAGCCATCCAGGCGCGATCGACGCGTTCCCCGTCCACGCTCCACATGATGTGTTCGGGGTGCCCGAACTTGTCGACGTAATCCGCGACCTCGTACAGGTCCTTGCCGGCGAATTCCCCGAGTCGCGCCAGATCGGGAACCGTACCCAGGTGAGACCGCAGGATGGCTTGGAACGGGCGGTCCAAGGTGAAGTGGTTTCGACCGTAGGCGTGCGAGAGATGTCGATAGGGAGAGTCCGGCACGGCCTCACATGGCGTCGGTCTAGTTAACGGGGGCCGGGAATCGAACGGTGGATCGGTCGCCGGATCCGTACGACCTCGAATCGCCCGGTCGCATCGTACGACCGATCGCTCCAGGCTCGTCGGAGGGTGGGCTCCGTGACCGGCGGCCGTAAGGCGCGTCACCATCGAAGGGCCGAAGCCACCTGCTTTCGAGCGGCTCTGGTCTGGTGGCCCGGACCGCTACGGGTGTAACTCGTGCACGCGCACGCGCGGCACGGGCCATCGGACGGATGCAGGCGCCTCTGATGCCGGCAGCCCGCGGTCTCACACTCGGTCGTCACGTCGTCCTCGGTACGATCGGTGAGTGGGGTGGGGCGGATGTAACTTCCGCGGCGGTAAAGGGTAGGATCGGGAAGGGGGTACGCGGAGGGAGCCGATCGGCACCGGGCCGTCCGTGAGAGGGACGACGAGGACCCATCCCCGAACTCTTACGGTGCATTTCGAACCACGCGAATATTGACATCGTCATGGAATCTTCGGACCTCGAGCGTGGACCCCTGCGCACGGAGGGCGACGAGGAACGGCTCCGCCCCCAGTCCGGGGCCGTCTCTCCACTTCGCCACGAACAGCCCAGTACCTTGCTGGGATGGGATCGCCAAACCGCGTGCAACGAGTTGGCGGAACTCCTCATCCGACAACGGCTCGAAGGGCGTGGCCAGCATTCTCTTTCTCCGGGGATAGCTCTGCTTCATGGTCTTCATGCTTCACTCCGAGGCGAGGATCCCGTTGCGGCTGGGCACGGGGCGCACCCGGGACCGAGGGGCGGGGCTCCGTGAAGGCGCGGCTGGGGCCTTGCTGGGAATACGGTCCGAGTCCGGGGCTCGTTCCGGGGACAAGAGGCCGGCCTGCCGGAGCTCGTTCGTGATGGACTGCACGGCCAGCTCGACGTCCGACGGGCGACGGGCTCCGGTGCACACCAGCTTGCCGCTGCCGAAGAGGAGCACCACCACGCGCGGCGTCGTGAGTCGACAGACCAGTCCGGGGAACTGCTCGGGCTCGTACTCCACGCGGTCCAGTCCGAGGGTGACCGCGATCGAATTCAGGTTGACCTCGCCCCCCAGGTCGGAGGTCGCGACGATGTTCTGGACCTGGATCTTGGGGTGCGGAAGGATCTTCTGGCCGGCCTTACGGATCAGCTCGGAGATCGTGCGGACGGCGGCATCCACCTGATTCCAGCTCTTGCCTCCGGTGCAGACGACCTTGCCCGAGCGGAAGAGGAGGATCGCCGTCTTCGGCTCCTTGAGCCGGTAGATGAGCCCGGGGAACTCCTCCGGATTGTACTCCGCCCCGTCGAGCGCAAGGCCGATCGACTGTAGATCGAGCACGTCGCCGAGCGAAGTCGAGGCCACCACGTTCTCGATTCGGATCCTCGTCATGATGAATATATATACTATTTAAGCACATATTTAAAGGAGATGGGTCGAGAGCGCCGCCGCCCCCGGACGGGGGCCGGCGCTCAGACAGGCCCGGCGTGCAACGACCCGCAATACCTCGAGAGAAACGGGTCGTTCGGGGTCCGATTCGTGCACAGGAGCGCTGCGTGCTTGCCCAGGGCCGGAGCGAAGCTCCACCCGAGCCGGAACCCGCCGTTCGCGATGATCAACCGGCCCTTCCTTCCAACGATCGGCAGGCCGTCCGGAGTGCACGGGCGGGATCCGTCGCCGAAACGGTCGATCCGATCGACGGGGAGGACTTCCTTCACCGCGGCGAGGATCTTCGGCGCGTGCGAAAGGCGCGCGGAGAGGTCGAAATCCCAGCCCCCCGTTACCTTCAGGTCGTTCTCGAACGGGACCACGGCGATTCCCCGGTCCACGAAGATGGTCGCGACCTCCACCTTCGCCCGGCTCCGAACGTGCCAACCGTACCCCTTCACGCCCGTGAGAGGGAGACCGAGCTTGCGCGAGGTCACTCCGGTGCTGACCACGATCGCATCGAAGTTCGCGCGCGTCCCACCCATTCGGAGGGTCCCGTCCAGTCCCACATGATCCACGCGCTGACGCACGATGTCGGTCCGGGTCAGTTCGCGGAGCATCCTCTGGACGAACTGCTCGGTGTGCAGCCATCCGACGGACGGGTAGAACAGGCTCCCGGCCCAGCCCTCCTCCTCCCGCACCTCCACGGGAACGGTCGAGTCCTTCGACATCGCGATCGCTCGATCCTCCAGGAAATGGCCCCGGTGGTCGTACCGCTCGAGCAGGCCCTTGCGGGTGTATGCGAAATCGTTCTTCTGAGCGGCCAGCTCCTCGTAGCCGGCGACGGACGTCCGCGCCATCTCGCGGAGGGCCCCGTCGGCTCCGGGGATGAGATCTCTCTCCAGCGCGCGAAGGCTCTCGGTCAGCCACCTCCCGTCGACGCTTCGAAACGTGCAGGTTCCACCCCACCAGAACCTCCAGACCCGGCGAAGGAATGCGAGAGTGTTCGTCCGGTAGGCGTTGGCCGGCTCGATGATCCCGGCCGCATGGTCGGAGCGGGCGCCCGGTTTCCCTTCCTCGTAGAGGGTGACCTCCACGCCCGCCCGCTCGAGATGAAATGCGGCGAAGAGCCCGACGATCCCCCCGCCGATGACGGCGACCTTCATCGACCGACCCGTTGCCTTCCGAAAGAGTTCAACCACCTCCGCATTGAAAAGCTCGCCATTCGATCGTGGGCCGCCACCTAGGATCGCGAGTCGGTAGCGCGGAGTGGGTGACGGACGAACGGGCTCTCATGTTCCCGCGGGCAGCTGGAGCGCTCGGTTCGAGCTCGACGTACTTACTATACCTAGGACCTCTGCACGACCCCCAAGAGGTAGTATGGCGCAGAGAAGCTGGGTAGGCGTGCTCGCCGCGCTGGGCGGGATCCTCATCGTCGTGGGAGGGTTCCTGGGGTTCTTTCTAAGTATCC
>JABEUK010000038.1 GCA_013044425.1 Thermoplasmata archaeon
CCTCGCCGCTCTTGCCGGGGCTGCCGAACGACTCGCACAGGCTGTGTCACTACCATCGACTCGCTCTTCTAGGGCGGCCAGACCCGCGCCAGCAAGACGCCGGATCCAGCCGTCCCTGAGGGGAGGCCTAGGCGCCGGGCCGGCACGGAGACGTCGAGCGCGCCGTCCTCGAAGCGAGCCTACCTTTGACGATGAGCGACGAGGAAGTGCCCGCTTGCCCTCGGGCTGGGTCGTACCGCCCCGTACCACACCGTGGCCAGGAACGAACCCCCGACCGCCACCAACCCCACAACGGCGACGTACCCCCCCGCAGGTAGGGCGCTGTAGATGTAGATCATGCACCCAACGAACGTGAGCGCAGCGCCGACGAGCATGGTCCACCCGACCCGATTCTGGTACAGGGTCGGCAGGAGCCGCTCGACGACGAGCACCACAATCAACAGCATTAGCGACAGAAAGAACCCGACGTAGAGGCGCATCCAAGCGATCGGTGGGGCTCCCACACCCGCTCCCCCGGGAGGCTCGAGGGCGGAAATCAGGATCGCGAAGCTTATCCACATCACGAAGGGGGTCGCACGCACGGGTACCTGGATGGGGAATCTCGCTCCTTCCAGCCGACCGCTGCCGATGAGCAGGGCAATCAACACCAGGGCTCCGCCGAATGTTAAGGTGGTCAGCGTAACCAGGTCATTCACACCGACCCAGCTCAGACCATTCATGGAGGTGATGAACGCGGGGGTGGTAATCGTCCACGGCGAGAATCCCGACAGGATGGCCATTTCCACCTGAAGGACCACATCCAGGCAGATCAACGCCATTCCTACCCGAGCGAGAGTGAGCGTTCGACCTTTGAGGCCGTAGTAGCCGAAGCGTATCGCCACGAGCGAGACGATCCCCGCCAGCACGCTCGCGATCATGAGGTAGGCATGTGAGAGGACCAAGTTGTTCGCGAAATCCTGTACCCCCTCGCCCTGTTGCGAGGAGTACCAGCCGATGATCGATGGATTGTCACCGAACGTCAGGATCCAACCGCCCAAGTGGCCCATGACGGCCGCCACCAGCACGGCTCCCGCGGACAGACCGGCTGCGATGAACGGAAAGGTCCGGGTCCTTGGGACGCCGGACCGCCATAGTTCGACGATCCCCCAAAGAAGTAGGATCGCAATCTCGTCGAGCGCCACGAACGCTACGATCTGTACCCACAGGCCCGCATCCGTCCAGGGGGGCGTTCGGTCAAAGATCGCACCGAGAGGCGAGGTGAGCCCGGCGACCAGGACCCCGGCCAATATTCCCCGGCGCACGGTCAAGGAGGGAATCTCGAGCGCATCGCAGGCGACGAGCGCCCCGAGCCCAACCATTCCCACGGTCAGCCCGTGCAGGTACATCACCACCCACCAGTAATTGGTCGATCCAATCCACCAGTCAGAACCCCCGGAGCCGCCGACGAACGGGTTCTCGACGAGGATGCTCCCCGCGAAAAAGAGCACGAGCCAGAAAATGAGGAAGAGCGCCAGGCGCCGGGAGTTCAGCCAGGGCATTCGCGGAATCAACTTCACTCCCTCGCCGTCGAGGAAGGGGGTAGGATCTGCTTGCACGATCTTTTCGCTCATCTCACGAGACCTCGCGTTCGGCGTGAGGTGCAGAGGAATCTCTTCCACGCTCCCTCAACCAGAGGGAGATCATGGAAGGGGACCCACGCGCCGGCCGGGACCGTCACGGCGCATCGATCCGATGCAGCCCGAACATCGACCACCCCTGGAAGAGGGACCTCGGTTCCTGCGGGGGCCGCGGGCGTCCTCCTCTCCGGGGGTACCGGTGCCAGGGTCGAGGCTACTCGCGTTGTTTCTGTCGACCGCCGCACTTCACCACCGGCTAACCGAACCAGGGTTGGGGGAGAAAGTCTACTCGGATGGGTTGGAATGTACCGTACCGTCACACAGAAAGAAGACACGCCCGGACCATCGGGATCACTCGTACGATTTCTCCGGGGGACGTCAACGGCGTTGCACGGAGAGTACATATGAAACGGGCGGCCAACCAAGTCGGAGTGTCGGAGGGAACGTTTTCCGAGTGACCTCGAGGGGAAGAAATGCCCTACGATACGGCCGCGAAGGCTCGGCGCGATGACCTCCACCTGTTGCGCCGGGTCCAGAAGACTGGCCACTCCTCGCTCTTTGTGACGTTGCCGAGGTCGTGGATCCATTCCGCCAATGTTCGCCCCGGCGATGTCTTGGAGTTCAAGGAGCTCGCGGGAGAGCGTCTCGAGCTCTCCGTTTCCCACGTCGTCCGGACACCTTCAGGGCGGCAGAAGACCCTGCGGATCGAAACCCAGGTCTCGGACCCGAACCTCTTTGCGCGGCTCCTGGTCGGCGCCTACATCACTGGACACGATAGTGTCCAGATCGTGGGAAGCTCGCCCTTGACCGAGGCCCAGCGCGCGGATATCGACTACATCACCAAGAAGATTCTAGGGATGACCCTAGTCGAGGAGTCCACGCACCAGGTCGAGGTTCAGATCTCCGTCGACCCGGGAAAGTATGAGTTCGCGCGCCTTCTCCAGAGAACCGTCCGTCTGCTCGACCAGGCTGTCGAGCTGTGCCGACGCAGCTTGCGCGAGGGGAACCCTTCGGTCCTGGACCGACTGCCGCTGGTCGAAGACGAGATCGATCGATTCTACCTCTTGATGGTGCGTCAGCTACTGCTCGCCTCGGATGACTTTCATGTCGCTGTCGAGATCGGAGTGACGAGCCATCA
>JABEUK010000039.1 GCA_013044425.1 Thermoplasmata archaeon
GCACCGTCGGCTCGAAGAACGTCTCGACCCGAAAGATGATCGCCCGGCCGTGGGGGGCGAGGTACACACCCGCGACGTCGATCTGGTGCACGCGCTGGAGCGTGGGGGCCCCTGGGTCGGTCCCCCCGAAGCTGGCCGCACCGAGCCGGTGCGCCTGCCACGCCCGTTGGACCCGCATGTGGCTGACCCCGAGCGACTGGGCCAGTTGTCGCGTCGTCCAGG
Organism: Thermoplasmata archaeon; assembly: GCA_013044425.1. Taxonomy (GTDB): domain Archaea; phylum Thermoplasmatota; class Thermoplasmata; order Lutacidiplasmatales; family UBA184; genus Lutacidiplasma. The sequence continues at coordinate 223 of JABEUK010000039.1, forward strand.
TCGAACCGTCCGGGCGGGCGCCGTGGGGAGGGATCCGCCAGATCCGGTCGATGAGATCTGCGGGAAGTGCGGGGCGACGGCCGGAGCGCGGTGCGTCCCACTGGATCCCGTCCAGCCGGTTCATACTGAACCGGCGTCGCCACAGCGCGACGGTCTCCGGGTCGATCGAGAGGTTCGAGGCGATGGCCCGGTTCGTCCGTCCCTCCGCCGCCGCGAGCACGATCCGGGCCCGGCGCGCGAGCCGAGGAGAAGTATCGGGAGCGTCTCGCCATGCGCGGAGCTGCCCGCGCTCCTCCGGTGTCAGGGAAATCGGAAGCGCGGCCCGCATCGACTCCACAAGGGCGGCACCGCTCAAATATGTTGGCGGGAGACTCGCCGCTCAGAACCGCGCGATGCTGCCCGTCGCCAGCGCGCGGCGCTCGAAGACATCCCACAGGAGGATCGCCGCTCCGTAGGCGACGAGCGCGCAGATCGCTACGGCCGCCCAAAGGATCGCGAGGGTGCCCAGAGAATCCCCGGTGATCGCCGCGCGGACCGAGGACAGCCCCCAGGTGAGGGGCAACGCGTACCCGATCCACTGCAGGGATGCCGGCAGGCTCGAGAGCGGGAAGTTGACCCCCGAGAGGAGCAGTCCGACGAACAGGAAGATATTGCCGAGGATGATGGAGGTGCGTAGATAGAGCGCGACCCCTCCCAACAGGAGGCCGAATCCCACCATCGCGAACGCCGTCAGGACGACGGAGACTGCGAGCGTCCATTCCGAGCCGGGAGCGAGGGGTACGCCGAAGATGACTACGGCATAGACGAGGCCCATCGCTACCGTGGCGAGCGAGATCAAAATCGGGATCATGCCTCGTCCGAAGTACAGCGCGAGGCGGTTCGCTGGCGAGACGAGGAGATGCTCCATCGTACCCTGCTGCTTTTCGGAATCCGTCGTCTGGCAGACGGAAAACACGCTTGAGTAGGTGACGGTGGCGACGGCATTCCCGATCACCACGAACTGGATCTCGCTGACCGAGTCGTTGGCCAGCTGCGCCGTGAGGGCGAAGAACGTGATCTGGGTCAGGGGGATGATGAAGATCATGCCGAGGATGAAGTCGATGCGCATGAACCCGAGCGACGTGCGCGGAGCGACCACCGCGTTCGCCCAGAACGTCCTCCAGAAGGAGACCCGGTTCGCGCTCGCACCTCCCGTCACGGCTCAGTAGTCTCCCAGGCTGCCCTTCTCGAGCACCTGACGCTCTACACGTCGGAATACCGAAGTCGAGATCCCCAGGTACACGGCCGTCGTGGCGATCGCGCCGACCAGGTCCCAGCCGAACCCCCACGAGAACCCCACGTACCCGGGGATTCCGTTGTACCGCAGGGCATCGAGCGCCCACGTCGGGGGGAACAGGAGGGCGATCGGGTTGGTCCAAAACGGTAGGAGCACGACGGGGAACATGCAACCCGTGCCGACATAGAAGGCGAACTCGCCGATGTTCTGAATGAACCCTGCGAAGCGCGTGTAGACGTAGACCGCGGCGAGCAGCGTACCGACGCTCGCGAGGGTCAGCATGACGAACACGAAGAGGAGGGCGAACTCGGCCGGGTTGGGCAGCGTCGGGGCCGCGCCGTTCACCGTGACGACGACGACGTAGACGATCAAGCCTCCGATCAAGCCGGAGACCACGTTCCACAGCACCCGCCCCAGAACGACGTACAGGTACGGCGTCGGCGCCTGCAGGGTGGGTTCGAGGGTGCCCCAGACCCGGTCCTGTCCGGTGGCCCAGCCGCTGCCATAGAGGGTCTGGCCCCACATGCTCATCATGCCGGCGCCGAGGATCGCGTAGACGAGGAAGTTCGGCCCGGAGTTGGCGAACAGGCCAAAGGCGACCAAGCCGAAGATGACCGGCGCGATCATCGACGGTATCAGCCACTGCGGATCGGCGACGAACTGCAGGACGCACAGCCGTATCGACGCGAGCGTCGAGCGGCCTCGGGACCAGCCGTACCCCTGGGGGGTCGCCATCTAGTTCGCCTCCTCCTCCACCAGATCCAGATAGACATCCTCGAGCGAGGTCCGGCGTTCTCGCAGGGCGAGCGTCGCGTGGTTGGAGAGCAGCGCCCGAATGTCCTCGGTCGTGGGCCGCTGGGCGTGGATGCGGATCGTCGCCCGGATTCGGGCGCCGAACTCTTCGGTCACGACCTTGGAGACCCCCGAGAGCGCGCGCAGGGCGGCGAGTTCGTCATCGTCGAACCCGTAGTCCTCGATCTCGATCGTCCGATCTCCGCCGACGAGCTGGCGCAGCCCGGCGACGGTGTCGTGGGCCGCGATCCGGCCCTTGGTGAGGACCGCGATCCGGTGGCACAGTTCCTCGGCTTCGAACATGTAGTGCGTCGTGAGGAAGATCGTGACCCCGTCGGAGACGAGGGACCGGATGAGCTTGCGCGTCTCCCGGGCGGACTTTGGATCGAGACCGATGGTCGGCTCGTCCAAGAACAACAGCTCCGGGCCGTGGAGGATGCCGCGGGCGATGTGCAACTTCTGCTTCATCCCTCGCGAGTACTCCTCGACCCGTCGGTCGGCCGCGTCGGAGAGCCCCACCCGGTCGAGCACCGCGTCGATGCGGTGTTCGCGCTCCCCGCGAGGAACTCCGTACAGGTCCGCGAAATAACGCAGGTTCTCCCGCGCGTTGATGCGGTTGTACAGGCCGCGCTCGCCTCCGAGCACCAGCCCGATGCGAGGCCGCAGATGCTCGACCTGCGTCGTGACGTCGTAACCCAGGACATGGGCCGAGCCCGACGTCGGAAGCAGGAGCGTCGAGAGGATCTTGGTGAGCGTGGTCTTCCCGGCCCCATTCGGCCCCAACAGGCCGAAGATCGCGCCCTGCTCGACCGTCAGGTCGATGCCCCGCAGCGCCTCCGTCCGGGTCTTCTCCGTGAAGAGGAATCCCTTGCGGGACTCGAAGACGCGGGTGAGTCGCTGGGTCTCGATGGCGGGGGGATCTGCCATGCGCGCACGGGCCTCGGTGCGATGGCGAAGCGAACGGGCATAAAAGCTGGGGAAGTACGCGGAAGCCTCTCTCCGCTGGAGTCGAGGAGCGGAGGAGGGGCTCCTCCGGCTCCGCAGGCGCCTGGAGGCTGCGAAAGTGCGGACTCCGGGACCTGCCCGGAGGGCTTCCGAGCTCGCACCGTCACAAGCCGTTATATCGCGTACGGCCTCCAAGATACCGAGAGCGTCACATGGCGAAGGCGGCCTCCTCGAAGACCGAGTCCCACGGATTGGCCGATGCCTTCCCGGAGGAGCGCATCGTCGAGCTCTACCGGACCGAGGTGCTCGCGCGGGTGATGGATGAGCGCTGTCTGACCCTCCAGCGACAGGGTCGGATCGGGTTCTACGTACCTCTCGCCGGCCAGGAGGCGGCGCAGGTCGGGAGCGGCTACGCGCTCGACCCCTCCGACTGGATCTTCCCGGCCTACCGCGAACTCGGGCTCGCGCTGGTGCGCGGCGTCCCCGTGAAGAGCCTCATCGACCAGTTCGTAGGGAACTCCGCCGACCTCACCAAGGGTCGGCAGATGCCGAACCATTACGCCTTCCGAGAGCAGCGGTTCGTGTCGGCGTCCAGTCCCATCGGAACCCAGATCACTCAGGCGGTGGGCGCGGCGATGGCGGCGAAGAAGAGGAAGGATCCCATCGTGACGATCACCTTCTTCGGTGACGGTGCCACGAGCTCCAACGACTTCCACGCCGGCCTCAACTTCGCCGGTGTCTTCGCCGCTCCGACGATCTTCTTCTGTCAGAACAACGGCTGGGCGATCTCACTCCCTCGAGAGAAGCAAACCCTTAGCCGGACGCTCGCGGAAAAGGCCGATGCCTACGGGCTTCCCGGCGTCGTCGTCGATGGGAACGACGTGCGCGCGGTGTACCGGGCCGTGCGCGAGGCTCGAGCTCGCGCGCTCGCCGGTGACGGTCCCACCCTCATCGAGGCCCAAGTGTACCGCTTCGGTCCGCACTCGACCTCGGACGATCCGAGTCGCTACCGCGCCGAGGAGGCCGTCCGGAAGGCGCGCGAGCACGATCCGGTGGTCCTCCTTCAGTCCGAGCTGATCCGCACGGGGATCCTTACCAAGGACTCCGATGCCAAGATCTGGGAGGAGCTGAAGGCGGAAGTAGCTCGCGCCATCGAGGCGGCAGAAAAGACCCCGGCCATGGAACCACTCTCGTTCTTCGACGACGTCTTCGCGCAACCGACCCCCGCGCTGGAAGAACAGAAGGCGTCCTTCGAACAGCTCGTCCGGGAGGGGGTGCTTCGCCCTTGACGGAACTTACCCTTGTCCAGGCCGTGAACCGGGGCCTTCGGGTGGCCCTCTCCTCCGATCCGGATGTGCTCATCCTCGGAGAGGACGTCGGAGTGAACGGGGGTGTGTTCCGGGCGACCGAGGGGCTCCAGAAGGAGTTCGGACCCGACCGCGTGATCGACACGCCGCTATCGGAAACGGGGATCGTCGGTACGGCGATCGGCATGGCCCTGTACGGCCTGAAGCCGGTGGCCGAGATCCAGTTCATGGACTTCATCTATCCCGCCTTCGACCAGATCGTCAGCGAGCTCGCCAAGATGCGCTACCGTTCGGGCGGGCAGTACCCGTGCCACGTCGTCGTCCGCACCCCGTACGGCGGCGGCATCCGCGGTGGCCTCTATCATTCCCAATCGACCGAGGCCTACTTCGCCCACACGGCTGGGCTCAAGGTGGTCATTCCCTCCAACCCGGCCGACGCGAAGGGGCTGCTCCTGACGGCCATCCATGACGAGGACCCCGTGATCTTCCTCGAGCCGAAGCGGATCTACCGGTCCGTTACGGGCGAGGTTGCCGACGGGGACTATCGAGTTCCATTCGGGAAGGCGACCGTCGTCATCGAGGGGACGGATGTGTCGCTGTTCGCCTACGGCGCCATGGTACCGCCGACCGTGGAGGCCGCGCAGACTCTCCTCTCGGAGGGCATCTCCGCCGAGGTCGTCGATCTTCGGACGTTGGTGCCGCTGGACGAGAAGGCGATCCTCGCCTCCGTCGAGAAGACCGGGCGAGCGGTCGTGGTCCACGAGGCGGCCCGTTTCTGCGGGTTCGGCGGCGAGCTGAGCGCGATCCTCGCGGAAAAGGCATTCTACTCTCTCAAGGCTCCCATCACGCGCGTAACGGGGTACGACACTCCGTTCCCCTATGCGCTCGAGAACTCCTATCTACCGAACCCCGCTCGGATCGCCCACGCCGCTCGGACAGCGGCCCGGACCCAATAGGAGAGCGACGAATGGGGGTCTTCGAGTTCCGGCTTCCCGACATCGGCGAGGGCGTCGCCGAGGGCGAGGTCGTTCAGTGGTTCGTGAAGGAGGGGGAGATGATCCAGGAGGATGGCCCTCTCGTCAGCGTCCTGACGGACAAAGCGAACGTCGAGATCCCCTCTCCGAAGGCCGGGAGGATCGCGAAACTTCACGCCCCCGTAGGGCAGAAAGTCAAGGTCGGTGGCCTCCTCGTCACGATCGAGGTGTCGGACGCGCCCTCCGGCGCCGCGCCTGCCTCACCGGTCCCCGCGCC
>JABEUK010000040.1 GCA_013044425.1 Thermoplasmata archaeon
ACCGGGGTTGAACCTCGTCTACTCTCACCTCAGCCGCCTAATCCAGGATACCTCCCAACCCACGCTGCTGGTCGTGGGCCCCGGTCACGGGTCTCCCGCCGTCCTCGCATGCCTGTACCTCGAAGGCACCCTCACCGAGTACTATCCTCAGTACGCGCTGGACGAGGCCGGACTCACTCGATTCGTCCACGATTTCTCTTGGCCCGGCGGGTTCCCGAGCCACATCACGGCGATGACACCCGGCGCGATGCATGAAGGGGGAGAATTGGGCTACTGCCTCGCCCATGCATTTGGCGCCGCGTTCGACCATCCGGAGCTCTTGGTGGCGTGCGTGGTCGGCGATGGGGAGTCGGAAACCGGACCTCTCGCCGCATCGTGGCAGTCCGCTAAGTTCCTCGACCCCGTGACGGATGGCGCGGTCCTGCCGATCCTGCATCTCAACGGGTACAAGCTCTCCGGACCGACCGTCCTCGCGCGGATCCCGCCGGAGAAGCTCGAGGCGTACTTCCGGGGAATGGGCTATGCGAGCCGGGAGGTCGCGGGCGATGATCCGGCCCAGGTCCATCGCGAGATGTGGGCCGCGATGGATTGGGCGCATTCCGAGATCCGAAGGATCCAGACCGAGGCTCGCGCCGGTCGCGTGGGCGCGCCTCCTACCTGGCCCCTCATCGTTCTCCGCACGCCGAAAGGGTGGACCGGCCCCAAGTTCGTCGACGGCCACGCGGTCGAGGGGACGTTCCATGCCCATCAGCTTCCGATCGAGGAGCCGGCGACGAATCCGGAGCATCTGCGGCTCCTCGAGGAGTGGCTACGGAGCTACCGACCGAGCGAGCTGTTCGATGCGGAGGGAAGGGCGGCTCCCTCCTCCGTGGCCGTGTACCCCGTTCGCGAACGCCGGCTCGGGCAGAGCCCGTATGCGACCGGCGGCGCTCTGCTGAAACCGCTCGCCCTGCCCGATCTGGCCCCGCACGGCATCCCGGTGTCCCTCCCCGGCGCCTTCCAGATCGAGGGGACCCGGGTCCTGGGCGGCTACCTCCGCGATGTGTTCCGCGCGTCGGCTCGGGAGCGGAACTTCCGCCTGTTCTGCCCGGACGAGACGAGTTCCAACCGCCTCCAGGCGGTCTTCGAGGCGACCGTACGGGCGTTCGAACTTCCGACCGTTCCGACCGACGAGTTCCTGTCGCGGGACGGCCGGGTGATGGAGGTCCTGAGCGAGCATTGCTGCGAAGGCTGGCTCGAAGGATATCTCCTCACCGGCCGCCACGGCGTCTTCGCGTGCTACGAGGCGTTCGTCACCATCGTCGACTCGATGATGGGCCAGTATGCGAAGTGGACGAAGATGTCCCGGGAGGTCCCATGGCGCCCCCCGGTCGCATCGCTGAACTACCTGTTGACGAGCCACATCTGGGAGCAGGACCACAACGGCTACAGCCACCAGGGCCCGACGTTCATCAACATGCTCCTGACGAAGAAGGCCTCGATGACCCGAGTCTGGCTCCCCCCGGACGCCAACAGCCTGCTCCGGGTCACGGAGACCTGCCTCCGAAGCCGGGGTCGCATCAACCTGATCGTTGCGTCGAAGAAGCCCATGCCTCAGTGGCTCGATCCGAAGGCCGCGGAGGAGCACTGCCTTCGAGGCGCGTCCATCTGGCCCTGGGCCGGCCAGGGAGGCGACCCGCCGGACGTCGTGCTGGCCGCCGCCGGGGATGTCCCGACCCGAGAGACCCTGGCCGCGGCGTGGCTCCTACGTCAAGAGCTTCCCGGACTTCGGGTCCGCGTCGTCAACGTGGTCGACCTGTTCTCGCTCGACAGCCGAGGCGATCACCCGGACGGGATGGACGCTCGCTCCTTCCACGAGCTGTTCACGGACTCCTCCGAGGTCGTCTTCGCGTTCCACGGCTATCCGGGAGTGGTTCACGACCTGATCTACCGACGGACCAACCCCGAACGTTTCCACGTTCGCGGGTACGTCGAGGAAGGCACGACGACGACCCCGTTCGACATGCTGGTCATGAACGGGATGAGCCGCTACCAGCTCGCGATCGAAGCGATCCGTCGCGCGCCGCGGATGGGATCCTCGGGCTCGGGGGCCATCCGGAAGTTCGAGGAGAAGCTGGTCGAGCATCGGGCGTACATCCGTGCGAACGGAGAGGACCTACCCGAGGTCCAGAACTGGCGCTGGTCGGCGTGAACCTCCTTCTGCGGGCCGGAGGTCGACCGCTGGGAGGGCCGCGATTTCGTGGTCGTGGGTCGACCGGTCTCCCCGTAGGCGCGCGCCGGCGTGTCGATCCCTCGCCGGCGGTTAAGCCTCCGGAGAGTTCGACGGTTCGAGTCGTTGCGAACCCGCCCGGGGCGACGGCGAGCGACTTCAGGCGGGAAGCGGCTTCCAACGTTCTTCGTAGACCTCTTGATGATTGGGGGTCTGCTGGAACGACCATCGAGTTCGAAAGTGGAACGCATCGGAGGGGTCCAGCGCGAGGACATCCCCCGCCAATTGCCGGTGGAGAGTTTCGGCCGTGGTCCCTTCGAGAAGGGGTATGACCGCTCGCCATTCCGCGGGATGCTCGAAGCTGGGATCGGAAGGGACCTTGACGTCCCACGCCATGGGCCAGCGTCGGGAGAGCAAGTCGCCGATCCGGCTCGCGAGCCGATCTGGGAAGGCACCATCGACGTACAGTTCCAAACGAACTTCGAGAGCGGGGTTACCGGACATGGTACGAGCAGGACTCAAATTCGGGATAATGGCCTCCTGAATTTCATTCGAGCGCCTCGTCGTGCATGCGATGCCGCGCAGCACTATCGAGCCGACGTCCCGCCCCTCCCGAGATTCCGGGGCCGCGCGGGACCGAGCCGCGGCGAGCCGGCAGGCGGCGTAGTGTGCACCGCCGCGACTTAATCCTCCCACGACCGTTCGGAGCCCGACCGTCTCGACCCACGGGCCGCGAGGAGCCGGCGATCCATCCTGCGCCGATCAGGGAACCATCACCTCGTCCGGACCGGAACTCAAGTTCGACTGGAGTGGCCCACGGGCGCCCCATCCGAGGCGCGGCCCGAGCGGCGAAGAGTGGAAGGCGCTCGAGAGGCTCAAGCAGCGGCTCGATCCTCTCCATGAACTCCTCTATGTCGATGGAACCCGGACGGTCCGGATAGTCCCAGACGCGCACCAAGTGTGCCCCTGGCGCATCGTCCCGGCGGACCGCCGACGGTTCCGCGATCTCCTCGTCCGCCGCCAGCTCCTCCGCACCC
>JABEUK010000041.1 GCA_013044425.1 Thermoplasmata archaeon
CGAGGTCGGAGGGGAGGGCGGTCCTAGCGCTGGTACTGCTGGATGAAGCTCGCGGACCGAGTGACGTTGACCAGCGGACCGTTGAACAGGGTCGTGTTCCCGATCACGACGACGTCCCCCGCCTCCGCGAGGATCCAGGTGTTCCGCAGCGCGACCCGGATCACCCGGCCTCGCACCGCCCCGTAGGCGACGACATCGCCCACACGGATCAGTCCTTCGCGCATGAGGTAGTAGCCCGAGATCATGTTCGACAGTGTCGGCTGGAGGGCCAGAGAGATGAGCAAACCGGCGACTCCGCTCAGGGTCAGAACGGTCAGGCTGTTGGCGAGGCCCGTGTACGAGGCCACCGCGATGGCCGCGATGAGCACGTAGACGATCCGGACCACCTCCGTGATCGTCCGGATGCTGGACTCGGTGCCCCCGCTCCGGCGGAGTACCTTGCGGAGGAGCCGGAGGAACAGCTCGAAGACGATGACGACGATGACGACGATCCCGGCCGAGAATCCGATCATCGTCAGCGCTTGGTCGGCGTTCATGGGCGAGCCTACCCGAGGCGCAATTCCACGGAGAGGTAAAGGTGATGGACCGGAGCGGAGGCCTTCAGCCACCGGAGGGACTTGAACCCTCGACCTGCTGATTACGAATCAGCCGCTCTGCCAAACTGAGCTACGGTGGCACCGTCAGGGCGACGAAAGGGCGCGGACTATAATCTTGCTGGTCGCGGCCCCGATCGAACGCTCCGGGCAAGAACGTTCGAGCCGCCGTTCGGCCGCGTGGATCCGACCCCGCCTCGGCGCGGGTCGGGCTCAGCGGAGCGCATCGAGCGCCTCGGTCAGGTCGCGAATCAGGTCCTCCGGGTCCTCGATCCCGAGGCTGACCCGCACGAGTCCGTCATCGATCCCTCGGGTCCGTCGCTCGGTGGCGGAGAGGTGCCGGTGCGACGTTTCGCCGGGGACGCTCGCGAGGCTCTCGACGCCGCCGAGGCTCGCGGCCACATGCACAAAGCGAAGTCGACCCAGGAACTTCGGGATCGCGGAGGCACCGCGGGCCAGCGAAAGCGAAACCATGCCGGAGCGTCCCTGCATCTGCCGCCGCGCGATCGCTTCCTCCTCTGGGCTCGCGCGCCCCGGGTAATGGACCCGGGCGAGCTCGGGATGAGGTGAGAGCGCTTGAGCGACCCGCCGACCGTTCTCGTTGTGGCGGGCCATGCGCAGCGAGAGGGTCTTGAGGCTCCGGTCCAGGAGAAAGGCCGCGAACGGGTCCAGAGCGGCCCCGACGTTGGCGCTCGGGTCGATCGGGTCCACGAGTTCCTTCGAGCCCGCCAGCACACCTCCGACGAGGTCCGAATGCCCGCCCAGGTACTTCGTGACGGAGTGCACCACGAGATCGGCGCCCAGGGGAATCGGCCGCTGGTTGATCGGAGTCGCGAAGGTGTTGTCGACCAGCAGCAGAGCACCTGCACGATGTGCGGCCTGCGCCCAGCGCGCGATATCGTGGACCCGGAGCAGCGGATTGGTGGGGGACTCTAGGAAGACCAGACGGGCCGAGGATCCGACCGCCTCCTCGGGCTCGTGAGCCGCCTCGTCGGATACCCAACGGACGCGCACCCCAAACTTCGGTAGCAGGCCCCGGAGGATCCCGAGCGAACCGCCGTAGAGGCCCTCGAGCGCCACGACCTCGTCGCCCGGTTGGAGGAGCGAGAGGAGCGTGGTGGTGATCGCTCCCATGCCGGAACCAAAGAGCCGGGCGGTCTCGGCGCCCTCCAGCTGGCGGATGATCTCCGCCGGTCCCTCGTGGCTCGGGTTCAGGTTCCGAGTGTACAAGTAGACCGAGCCATGCGCGGCCGACTCGGAATGGGACGCCGGGTAGTGGAAGGTGCTCGTCTGGTAGATCGGAGGGACCACGGCGCCGGCGTTCAGCTCCGGTCGACGGGCCCCGTGGACGAGGCGGGTGGTGGGGCCGACCCATTCCGGCAGGGGCTCGAAGCCCCGACGAGGGGGAGGGCGCGAGGGCTCCTCGCTCATGGGCGATCGCTCTCGGGCGGCGCGTTTCGTTCTGCTCGCAAGAGCGCGAGCCGGGCCGGAGCGTTCAGCTGGTCGAGGTACCGTACCACCGCGGGAGGGAGCTCACCGCTGATGTCCTGGCCCTCGGCGATCCGGGATCGGAGGCGCGTGCCCTCGAGTCGATCCCGTTCGACGAGCGGGGTATCGGTCACCGTGTAGCCGGATTGCTCAAACAACAGCCGAGTCAGCGGATTGTTCGTGTAGATCCGGTCGAAGACGGGCAACAGCCCCTCGAGATACGCCACCCACTCGGCATGGCGGTGGATGTCGATGATCGGGACGAGCATGCAGCCGCCGATGCGTGCCTCGTCGAGCGCGCGGCCGATCATCTCGATCCGCTCCCCCGCGGTGAACGGATTGTTCCACTGGAAGGAGTCCTGCGCGCTGCCCACCCCCACGATCAGCTCCTCTCGGGCCTCGTCGGCGCGGATGGCCCGGATCGTCTCGAGGTGGCCGCGGTGAAACGGCTGGAAGCGCCCCACGTAGAGTCCACGCGCCAAGGACCCTCACTCCGGACTGAGCTCTTCCACGTGGTCGAGGAACTCCTCGATGGAGGGACATCGCGAGGTAAGGTAGCGAGCGCAGTGCTCGCACCGCCGATCGTTCATCGTGAGCCGGAGTCGCGGGTTGAACACGTAGCAGGGCCGGTCGATGAACGGGGGCCCCTCCTCCTCTTCGTCCGTGTCCGATAGGCTCGCCGGCGTGCGCGCGAGCGGCACGGGGTGCCGCGGGACCGGGTGGGCTTGCGCTCTCACGAGTTTACCGTCGGCCGGGGCGGGCCGTCCGAGGGGGTGCGGCTCGTCGCGTGGACCATCGCCGCGAGGCGTTCCAGGAGCGACTCCTTCTGAGCGGTCTGTCCGACGAGGGCATACTTCAGCACGTCGCGCAGGGTTCGGACCGGGATGACCTCGATCATGCCGCGGTAGCGCGCCTCGAGAACGAGGTCGTCGATGTTGTCCTCGGGCACGAGGACCCGCTTGATGCCCGAGTCAGCGGCGGCCTCGACCTTGGCGGTCACTCCGCCCACCGGCAGCACCGTTCCACGGACGCTCAGCGAGCCGGTCATGGCGAGAGATTGGTCCACGGGGACCCCTTCGAGGGCGCTGATCACGGCCGTGGCGATCGACACCGAGGCGGAGTCGCCTTCTACGCCGTCGGAGGTTCCGACGAACTGGATGTGGATGTCTTAGCGCGAGATGTCGGCGCCCGTGTACTTCTTGATGAGGGCGCTGACGTTCTGAACGGCTTCCTTCGCGATGTCGCCCAGCTTGCCCGTCGCCACGACGACGCCTCCATCGCGGGTCTGGGCCGGCGTCACTTCCGCCACGATCGGGAGCACGATACCGGAGAACTCGGACATCCCCGTCTGGGCATTGATGGCCGCGAGGCCGTTGACCACGCCGACGGCCGCGCCGTCCACGGAGAACATGCGGTACTCCTTGCGCCGCTCGATGTACCGATCGGCGATCTGCTGTTCGAGGGAGCGGCTGGAGCGCTTGGCCCGTACGACGTGCTCGGCCCGCACGACCAGCGCGCTCTCCGCGTTCGCCACATCGCCGGCCACGCGCACGAGGCCCCCGAGCTCGCGCAGGCGCAGCGTCAGCTGGCCCGAGCGTCCCGAGCGGCGCTGAGCCTCCCGGACCACCTCGACGACGGCGCCCATGTCGAAGTGGGGGATCTTCTTGTCCTTGAGCACTTCCTGAGCCACGAACCGCACGAGCTTCATGCGGTTCTCGGGGATGTCGGCCATCGTGGTCTTGACGTAGAGTTCGTACCCGTAGCCGCGGATCCTCGAGCGCAGCGCCGGGTGCATCGTCTGGACGCTGTCGACGTTCCCCGCTGCGACCAGGATGAAGTCGGCCGGCACCGGCTCGGTCTTCACCATCGCTCCCGCCGAGCGCTCGGACTGGCCCACGATCGCGAAACGGCGCTCCTGGAGCGCGGTCAGGAGCGAGTGCTGGCTCTCGATCTTGAGCAGGTTGATCTCGTCCAGGAACAGCACGCCGCCGTTCGCGCGGTGGATCGCGCCGACCTCGACCCGCTCATGGGGCGGGGTCTCGAGACCTCCGGACTGGAACGGGTCGTGCTTGACGTCCCCGAGGAGCGCGCCGGCGTGGGCGCCCGTCGCGTCGATGAACGGGGGCTTCTCGTCCAGCGCGTGGGCGACGAGCAGCTTCGCGACGGAGCCACCGCCTTCCGACCGTCCCGCGGAGAAACGGAAGATCGCGTAGAGGATGAAGATCAGGAGCAGGCCGATCAGGATCGCCGTAAGGTTCCCCGTCGTCAGCGCGATGTAGACGGTGAATCCGACGATGAGCAGCGCCATGATCACCATCAGGTTCATGCGCTGGCCGCGCCGCTGGGCGGCCTCGAGCTTCTGCGCCGCGACGATCTCCTTGCCCTTCCCGGCGGGGACGACGCGGATCTTCGGCTCGTTCGGATCGTCGGCGTTCGGGTAGGCGAGGATGTCCTGCAGC